>JBCCAC010000026.1:0-13460 GCA_039815015.1 Pseudomonadota bacterium
GACTGCGCTCGGGATGGTAGGGATCGGAAGGGCGGTTCCGTTTGGATGTAGCGATCGTTGAATAACTTCCCTGAATTTCATCATCCCGAGCGCAGTCGAGGGACGCACGATCTCCCGCCCAGCGCCGCGCCGTGAGCCGGGCGGCGCGTTCCTTCGGTGGGAGGGCCAGAACGCTAAGGTCACCCCATCGTTGCTTCATGAACGCTTCCTTCTTCGCTCGCGACCAGCCCTTCAGCCGTCGTTCGAACCGGAACGCCTGATCGCGGTCCTCGAAGGTTTTGCAGTGCAGCAACTCGAACGGCAGACGGTTCGCGACGAAGCCGTCGCCTTGGCCCATCGCATGTTCGGACAGTCGACGTTCGAGATCGTTCGTGTGCCCGACGTAATAATGCCCGGTGCGAACGCGAAGGATGTAAACCCAAAAGGTCAGCATGACGGTTCAGCCGATGTTGGGCGATCGTGCGTCCCTCGACTTCGCTCGGGATGAATAAGACGGGTAGTGCTTAAAGTTTTATCCAGCACCTCTGCTCTCATTACCCCAAGTGAAGAGCCTGCTGAGCGATGCCGAAGCATCGGGACACGCACCATGTTGACATCGCTCACCACCGCGGCCGCCGCTTTTCGAAGAACGCGGCCAAGCCCTCTTTGCCCTCGTCGCTGGCGCGGCGGGCGGCGATGCGTTTGGCGCTGTCGGTGCGGAGGGTCGTCGTGATGTCCTGGCCGGCATAGTCGGTGACGAGGGCCTTGGCGTCGCGGACGGCGCCAGGGGCGGCTTCGGTGATGGCCTTGATCCAATCCGCCACGTGGGCATCCGCTTCGCCGGCGTCCTTCGCGGTTTCCGCGACGAGGCCGATGCGGCGGGCTTCCATCGCACCGAAAGGTTCGGCGGTGGTCATGTAGCGCCGGGCGTGACGCGCGCCGATGGCGGCGATGACGAAGGGGCTGATGGTGGCGGGGGTGAGGCCGAGGCGTACCTCGGACAGGCGGAAGGTCGCGCCCTCGATCGCGACCGCCATGTCGGCGCAGGCGACGAGGCCGACGCCGCCGCCATAAACCCCGCCCTTGGCGACGGCGATGACGGGGACGGGGCAATCGGCGATGGCGGCGAGCATAGCGGAGAGGCGCTTGCCATCGGCGATGTTCTCCACCTCCGACCAGCCGCCCGCTTCCTTCATGTAGCCGAGATCCGCGCCGGCGGAGAAGCTTTTGCCCGCGCCCGTGAGGACGACGGCGCGGACGGTCGGCATGTCCGCGATGGCGGTAAAGGCGTCGTGGAGGGCGGCAATCAGCTCTGCGGTGAAGGCGTTGTGGCGCTCCGGCCGGTTCATGGTGAGCTGGACGATGTGCCTGTCATCAAGCGAGGCGGCGAGCACGGGAGAGGTGGGGAGGGTCGTCATCCTTTCCCCTCCCTGCAGGGAGGGGTTGGGGCGGGTTTCGACAAATACAGCCGCCGCGAAGCGGCGACACGTTTGTAGCTCGCTATGCTCGCGGCCCCACCCCTGCCCCTCCCCGGCGGGGAGGGGAAAGAACGTGGGAGGCCCTTCCCCGATGTGGAAGGGAAAGTTTCTTTTGCGCTCCCCATCACATGCGGAACACGCCGAATTGCGTGTCCTCCACCGGCTGCTGCAGAGCAGCGTCGAGGGCGAGTGCGACGACGGTGCGCGTGTCGGCGGGGTCGATGATGCCGTCGTCCCACAGGCGCGCGCTGGAATAATAGGGGTGGCCCTGATGTTCGTACTGTTCGCGAATGGGGGCCTTGAAGGCTTCGCGGTCGGCTTCGGTCTCGAAGCCGCCGCGCTTCACCTCGGCAAGGACGCTCGCTGCCTGTTCGCCGCCCATCACGGAAATGCGTGCGTTCGGCCACATGAAGAGGAAGCGCGGGTCGTAGGCGCGGCCGCACATGCCGTAATTGCCGGCGCCATAGCTGCCGCCGATGACGATCGTCAGCTTGGGAACGGCGGCGCAGGCGACGGCAGTGACCAGCTTCGCACCGTGTCGGGCGATACCTTCGTTCTCGTATTTGCGGCCGACCATGAAACCGGAGATGTTCTGCAGGAACAGGAGCGGGATCTTCCGCTGGCAGCATAGCTCGATGAAATGCGCGCCCTTTTGCGCGCTTTCGGAGAAAAGGATGCCGTTATTGGCGATGATGCCGACGGGCATGCCTTCGATATGCGCGAAGCCGGTGACGAGCGTTTCACCATAGAGCGGCTTGAAGGCGTCGAAGGCGCTGTCGTCGACGATGCGGGCGATGACCTCGTGTACGTCGACCGACTGGCGCGTGTCGGTGGGGACGAGACCATAAAGCTCCTCGGCGTCGAAGCGGGGGGGCAGGGGGTCGCGACGGTTGACGGTGCTGCCCGGCGGCGGCGGCAGGGTGGCGACGATCTGCCGGGCCTGGCGCAGGGCGTCGGCATCGTCCGTGGCGAGATGGTCGACGACGCCCGACAGGCGCGCATGGACGTCGCCGCCGCCGAGATCTTCCGCCGTGACTTCTTCGCCGGTCGCCGCTTTCACGAGCGGCGGGCCGCCGAGGAAGATGGTGCCCTGCTCCTTCACGATGATCGACTGGTCGGACATGGCGGGGACATAAGCGCCGCCTGCCGTGCATGATCCCATGACGACGGCGACCTGCGGGATGCCCGCCGCGCTCATCGTCGCCTGGTTGAAGAAGATTCGGCCGAAATCGTCGCGGTCGGGAAAGACCTCGTCCTGATTTGGCAGGTTCGCGCCGCCGGAATCGACCAGATAGACGCAGGGCAGGCGGTTGGCGCGCGCGACGGCCTGGGCGCGCAGATGCTTCTTCACCGTGACGGGGTAGTAGGTGCCGCCCTTAACAGTCGCGTCGTTGCAGACGATGACGCAGGTGCGACCCTCGACGCGGCCGACGCCGGTGATGATGCCGGCCGCGGGAATGTCGTCGTCATACATGTCGTGCGCGGCGAAGAGGGAGAGTTCGAGGAAGGCGCTGTTCGGGTCGATCAGGCGCTCGACCCGTTCCCGGGGCAGCAGTTTGCCACGATCCGTGTGGCGGGTGCGGGCGCGCTCGCTGCCGCCTTTCGCGATGGTTTCCGAACGGGTGCGGAGGTCGCCCAGCAGGTCGGCCATCGCGGCGGCATTCGCCTTCGCGTCGGTCTGTGTCTGCGCGAGGGGGTGGCCGATCTGGCGGGTCATGTCGTTCGCATAGGCGGGTGCGGGGGTTCGCTCAAGCGGTAGAAATACGTCTGAACGGACCGCCGCACTGGTTCCGCCCATGCAAAGCGGGCGCGGATCAGCCGCCGAAGCTGACCGTGATGCCGCCATGGGCGCTGATGCCCTGGGTCTCGAAGTCGAGAACGTCTTCGTAATCCTCGTCGAGAATATTATCGACGCGGGCGGTGAGGGCGATCCGGTCGGTCAGGCGATAACGCGCCGACAGATTGGCCAGAACATAATCGTCGAGCGTGACCGTCGCGGCGGGAAAGGCACCGAAATCGAGATCTGTGCGGTCGCCCACATAGTTCGCCGTCGCCGCGACCTCGACCGGGCCGAGATCGGCGATGGCGGTCAGGTCGGCGCTGTGCCGCGCGCGGCGGATCTCGCGCACGAGCGGGCCGCCGGCCTCCACCTGCTCATCGGCGTCGAGAAACGTGTAGCTGGCGATCAGGCGGACGGGACCGAGGACGGTTTCGCCCGACAGCTCGACGCCCTGCCGCTCGCTCTCGCCGGTAGCGTTGGCGGCGGTCGTGTTGAATGCGGCGTCGAAGACGGTGACGATCTCGTCTTCCAGATCGGCCTCGAAATAGGTGGCCTCGACCCGGGTGGTGCCGTCCGACCAGACGACGCCAGCGTCCCAGCCGAAGCTTTCTTCCGGCTCCAGGTCCGGATTGCCGATGAAGCTGGCGGGAAAGAAGCCGAATTGCTCGGTGAAGGTCGGTGTCGCGAACCCTTCGCCGACGCTGCCGCGCAGCTGAAAGCCGCCATGGACGCGAACGGCGCCGGCAACGCGGAACGTGGTCGCGTTGCGGAACGTGTCATGATCGTCGTGCCGGACGCTGGCGCTGACATCGAAGCGGTCGTGGCGCACGGCATAGTCGCCGATGACGGAGACTCGCTCGCGATCGACCTTCTGATCCGACAGGCCGCCGAAGATGGTGTCGGACGCGCTGAACGACTGGCCGCGAAACTCGACGGCGCTCGTCAGCCTGTGGTCGAAGGCGCCGGTCGTGATCTCCAGGTCGTTCTGATAGACGAGGCGGAAGGTCTCGCCATCGGTAACGGTCTGGACGACGTCGTCCAGCGTGTTGGTGTTGTCCGTCTGCAGCCAGCTGCCGTCCAGGCGATGCGTCCAGATGCCGGCGAGCGTCGCTTCGCCATAGGCGCGGACGGCGAACTGGCGGTTCTCCGACGCGCTGAGGGTGTCCGCGCGAGCGAACGTGACCGGATCGTTGCCGTCGAACTCGATGTCGCTTTCCTGATAGCGGGCGACGATGCCGAGCTTCGCATCGGGGGTCGGCGCGATGTGCGCCTTTCCGGTCAGCGTGAAACTGTCGAAGCCCTCGCGCTCCACCGGGCCGCCGGAAAAGGCGTCCGTACCGTCGGTATCGAAATAGGTGCCGAGGACGGAGATGCCCTTCGTATCGTCCGCGAGCGCGGCGGCGGCGGAGAGATCGATCGTGTCGAAACTGCCGAACTGGCCGGCGGCATAGGCGCGCGAGGTCGTGCCGGGTTCGAACGTGGTGGCGCTGACGACGCCGCCGAGCGCTTCGGAGCCCCAGAGGGCGGATTGCGGGCCGCGGATCAGCTCGACCTGTTCCAGGCCGTCCGCGGGCAGGAATTCCCAGCGGAATTCGTCGGCGCTCGCCGGGTCGTTCGAGGCGATGCCGTCGACGAAGACCAGCGTCTGGTTCGCCTCCGACCCGCGCAGGCGCACCTGGGTCTGGCTGCCGGTCGGGCCGGACCGGGCGATGTCGACGCCGGGCGCCAGGCGCAGAAGATCGACGGCCTGCGGCGGATCGAGCGCCAGAATGGTGTCGCGCGTGATGACGGTCAGGCTGGAGGCGACGTCCGGCACGGTGACCGGCGTGCGCGACGCGATGACCGTGATGGGTTCGGATTCAGTGAGTTTAGATTCGGTGGGAAATGCCTGCTGCGCAAAGGCCGGCGCGCCGAGCGCGGTCAGCGTGAGGAGGAGGCCGCGCGTAACACGCGTGGCGGTTCGGTCTTGATAGGAAATGGGCATGGATCGTCCTTCGCCGTCGGTTCATCAGGGTGAACGTCGCGGCGAAGGGCGCATGCAGGACATGCGCCTTCACACGCTGACGGCTGGACCCGGCCGGGCGTGGACGATCGTCGGGTGGCAGGTCTCCTGGCTATGCGAACCCTGACATCCCCGCCGCCTTCCCGGTTTCCCAGTGGCGGTTGGCGAGGACGGTCCGCTGACAGTTGCGGGCACAGCGCCGGATTCCCACCGGCTTCCCTATTCTCCCACCGATGAAGGCGGGCACCACCTGCATTGGCCGATACGTCCGTGCGCACGATCTTGCAAGCGTTCACCTTGCAAGCATTCGCATGCGGCTTTATGTGCGCAGCCTTCCACGCGACATGCGTAGTCCTGACAGCGTCCGCCGGTCTGTAATCGGCGGTCCTACGGAGAGTATGAAATGAAGGCCGATATCCACCCCGACTATCACATGATCAACGTCGAGATGACCGACGGGACGACTTATCAGACCCGCTCCACCTGGGGTAAGGAAGGCGATACGCTGAAGCTGGAGATCGACTCCGCCTCGCATCCGGCCTGGACCGGCGGCAACAAGAAGCTGCTCGACACGGGCGGCCGTATGGCGCGCTTCAACAAGCGGTTCGGGAATATCTCGCTCGGCAAGAAGTAGTGCCGGTACGGAGACGCCAGTCTCCGACAAATCCGAATTTATCATCCCGAGCGCAGTCCAAGCTGGGTGGCTGGGACGATTAAGACTGGGTGGTTGCGGAGTTATCGCGATGGTCGTCCATCGCGTGCGCCACGGCGACGAACTCCTCGACCGATAGCGTTTCGGCGCGGCGGGTTGTGTCGATGTCGCAATGATCGAGCGCGGCGAGTGCGCCCGGCAATGGCTTCAGACTGGCGCGAAGCATCTTGCGGCGCTGACCGAAGGCGGCGGCGGTGAGGCGTGCGAGCGTTTTCATCGCGACGCCATCCGGCGCGGCGGCCGGCATAATATGAACGACGGCGGACTCGACCTTCGGCGGGGGGACGAAGGCGCCTGGCGGCAGGGTCATGGCGATGCGGGGCGCGCTGCGCCACTGGGCCAGCACCGATAGCCGGCCATAGGCGCGCGTGCCGGGCGTAGCGACGATACGGTCGGCGACCTCGCGCTGGAACATCAGCGTCAGTCCGGCCCACCAGGGCGGCCAGGTCTCTGCCTCCAGCCAGCGGGTCAGGAGGGCCGTGCCCACATTGTAGGGAAGGTTCGCGACGATCTGGGCGGGCGCCTTGAACAGCGATGCCTCGTCGATGGCGAGCGCGTCATCGGACAGTATCGTCAGCCGCCCCCCGGGCGCCGCGGCGGCGAGTTCGGCAAGAACCGGCAGGCAGCGTGGGTCGCGCTCCACCGCCATGACGCGTGCGCCGGCTTCGATCAGGGCTCTGGTCAGGCCGCCCGGGCCAGGCCCGACCTCATAGACCTCTGCGCCGTCCAAATCGCCGGGCACGCGCGCAATCTTTGCCAGCAGGGCCGGGTCGAGGAGGAAATTCTGCCCGAGCGCTTTCTTCGCACGCAGGTCATGACGCCGAATGGTCTCGCCAAGGGGCGGCAGATCCAGCTTCGTCGTGGCGGATGCCGGGATCGGGTCAGTCCTTCAGAAAGGCGCGCCGTTCGGCGGCACGGGCGGCGAGGTTCAGCGCGGCGACCATGGCATCGGGACGCGCAATCCCCTGGCCCGCAATATCGAAAGCGGTGCCGTGATCCGGGCTGGTGCGGACGATGGGCAGGCCGAGCGTCATGTTGACCCCCTCATCGAAATAGAGCGTCTTCACGGGGATGAGCGCCTGGTCATGATACATGCAGACGGCGGCGTCATAGGTTTCCCGTACGCGCTGGTGAAACATGGTGTCCGCGGGCAGGGGGCCTATCAGCGTGTAGGGCGCGGTCGCCAGGCTTTCCATGGCGGGACGGATCAGCCGCACCTCCTCGTCGCCGAGCAGCCCCTCCTCGCCGGCGTGAGGGTTCAGCCCGGCGATGGCGATGCGGGGGCGGGCGATGCCGAAATTGCGCATCAGGCCGCGCGCCGTGGTGGCGATGCGCGCGGCGATCAGCTCGACGGTCAGTTTCGCGCCGATCTCGGCAACGCTGTTGTGGATGGTGACGGGCACGGTGCGAAGATCGGGACCGACGAGCATCATGGCGACGTTTGCCGCCGCCACGCCGCAGCGCTCGGCGATGAATTCGGTCTGCCCCGGATAGCGAAAGCCGATCGCCGACAGCTGCGACTTGGCGACCGGCGCCGTCACGAGCGCACCCGCCGTGCCGGCGCGGACGAGACCGGTCGCGAATTCGAGCGCGTCGAGCGCGGAGCGTGCGCCCTTCAGCGTCGGCTCGCCAAAACTGATGTCCTCATCATGCTCGACCTCGATGAGCGGCAGGCCGGTAAGGTCGGCGGCGAGGGCGTCGCGGGGCCGGTCGATCGTGCAGATGGGACCGGACCAGGCGGCGGCGAGCGCGCGGCGGCTGCCGACCGCGAAGAAGGGCGGCAACGCCCGGGCGCGCCGTTCCACCCACGCCTTGGCGGTGATTTCGGGCCCGATGCCGGCCGGGTCGCCCAAGGCGACGGCAAGCGGTTCGATTGACACGACTGACCCCCGGTACTCGAAATTGCCGATCGCCCGCGAACGCGTCCCATGACTCAAGCCTCATGAGCACATCGCGGCGACCGGATCGATGATCTACCTCAAGCGAACGTGCCTGTCGCGCCTTTCGTCGGCGTCCAGGCTTTGCGGTCAGCGATAGTCGATGATCGCGTCACGGCGAAGGTCGCGCAGATAGCGCCGGGCCATCATGTTGACGCGCCGCTCTTCCAGCTCCGCGAACATATTGTCGAAGTTGGGCGCCGTCGCGGTAACGGGATCCTCCCGACCGCACATGGTGAGAACCTTGATGCCGTCCTCCATCGATCCGAACGGCGGCGTCGACTGGCCGATCTGGAGCGCGCCGATGATCGGCTTCAACTGCGGCGGCAGATCGCCGAGGCGCACATTGTCGTTCACCGTGACTTCGGCGCCGAGCCGGGATGCGACCGTTTCCACATCGCCGCAGCCGCGCATGGTTTCGACACCGCCGCGGATGTTCGCGACGAGCGTTTCCGCCTGCGCCTGACCCGTTCCTGCGGGAATGACGACGTTCATCTGCTTCAGGGACAGGACGGCATCGTCCTCGTTCGCGGTCAGGACCTGCCGCTTGTCGATGAGGGCGAGGATGACGATGGCGCCGGGGATCTGTACCGGATTGGTCATCTGCCCCTCGGGAAGCTGGGCGACAATGGGTTGCAGTTCCGGCGGCAGTTGCTCCAGCCGGACCCAGCCCAGGTCGCCGCCGAGGGTTGCCGTCGAGCTTTGCGAATATTGCCGGGAATAGGCGACGAAGGACGCGCCCTGCCGCAACTGGCCGACGATCTGTTCCGCCTGCGTCATGGTCTGCGCGGCGGTTTCCGGCGTCGTGAAGAGGACGAGCTCGCCGATGCGGAATTCATCTTCGCCCTTCGACGCTTCCATGCGCGCCATCAGGCTTTCGACCTCGTCATCGCCGACATTGACGAGCGGCTGCACGCGCCGGCGCAGCAGGCGTTGCCAGGCGAGCTCGGCATGAATCTGCTGGCGAATGGCGACGCGCGACGTGCCGCGCTCCTTCAGGAACGCCGCGAAGGCGGTCGGCTCCATGTTGAAATTGCCCGCGACGCGCTGATACGCATTGTCGACCTCGTCATCGGTGATGAAGATGTCGTTTTCGGCGGATTCCTGAATCTGCAGCTTTTCGTCGATCAGATTGCGCATGATCTGCAGGCGCAGACGGCTACGCTCCTCCTCTTCGATCGTATTGCCGTTGGCGGCCAGGACGAGATTCAGGCGCTGATCGACATCGGTATCCGTGACGACGTCGCCATTGACGACCGCATTCGCCTTGCGGACGGTCGGATCGCTCGGCTTTGCGAGGACGGTAATGTCCGTCGAGGCCTGCAAATCCTCCAGTATCGACATCGTGCTCGCGTCCTGAGCGGCCGTCGAGGTCGCGGCGGTAGCCACGGCCAGCGCCCCGGCGCCGAGGCGAAACATGTTGCGGAACATATCAACACTCCGTTCGGCGCCATCGACGCCGGATCTATCGTTCAAAATTGGTCACGACCCCCACCGGCCGCGCCCCAGGCGGACGACATAACATGCCCGACCTCTGACGTTAACCATCTGAACCGGTGCTTAGCGGCCCAGATTTTTGAGGGATACGCGGAACAGGAAGGCGTTCCCCTCTTCAAAATCGCGATCCGAAACGAAATCGCGCCGCCATGCAAAGGAAAACTCGAAACATTCGTCTTCATAGGCGACGCCCACCCGAGAGCGAATGGGGTCGAATCCGTCGGCGATCCCGAGCGGATCGTCGGACGCGTCGGTCAGGTCGACGACGACGGAGCCGAACGTCGACCAGAAGCGCGTCAGCTGCAGCCGGCCGCCGGCGCGGAACTCCTCGGAATCCTGCAGATCGTCGATGTCGATATTGCGGTCGAGGCGCAGATAGCCGACGCGCAGATAATCGCGGCGGCCGCCGATGACGACGTCGATCTCGTTGCGGCGAATGTCAAAGGTCGAGCGGTCGACGCGGTAGCGATGAATGAGGTCGAAACGGCGCCCGACGCGCAGCGTGTTGCGACCGACGAAGTCCGAAAATTCCTCGCCTATGCCGAGACCGTCCGGAACGATCAGCTCCGGATCGTCGAACCGCAGGCTCTGCGCGATCTCGCTTTCGAACAGGAAACGCGGGCCTTTCAGGCGGTAGTTGAGGCCGTAGGTCATGCGGCCGCCGCCCTCCCAGATGTCGTTTCCGGGCGGGCGGCTGATGTCGAAGACGTTCGTCGTTTCAAGGTCGAAGGCGCGGCTGTCCTCGTTCGGAATGTCGTCGTTGAGGCCGGTCGGCGAATAGGAAAACTGGACGCGCGGCGTCACCATCTGATTGCCGCCGAAGGCCGGACCGGCGAACGGCCATTGAATGTCGAGCGCGGCGGCGGGAATGACGCGCCCCTCGAACCCGTCCGTTCCGGCATAGATGTCGAATTCGGCCAGTTCGCTGTCCTCGACCTGATAAATGTCACCGCGCAGCATCGCCGTCCCGGTGACGAGCTGACCGAGGGGCGTCACCTCGCTGCGCTGCCATTCGGCGCCGGCCGATGCCCGGAAGCTGTCCTGCCCGCCGACGCGCGCGATGCTGGCGCTGTCGGCGTTGACGGTCAGGCGGCCACCCGCGACCTTGTCCTCCGGCGAATATTTGAAGTCGATGACGGGCAGCGCGATTGGGATGATATCCTGATCGTCGGTGAGGCTGAGGCCTTGGAACGCCCAGCCTTCGATGCCGAGGTAGGAGCTGAGATCGGTGCGCTCGACCCGCGCGAAGTTCCTGAGGCTGGTGTCGCGGCTGATGTCGTAACGGCGGAGAAGCGTGTCGTCGCCGGTCAGTCTGAGGCCGACGGTGGTGCGCCAGTTCGGACTGTGCTGGAAATCGGCATTGCCGAAGAAATAATAGCGGAACTCGTCTTCGATCTCGGTCGGTGCGGGGCCTGCGATCAGCGTTTCCTCGACATCCGAGACGGTGATGAAGCCGCCGACCTGAAACGGCCCGTCGGACGTCAACTGGCGATAGTCGATGCCAAGGCCGGGATTGACCTCGGTAAAGACGGTCGGCGTGAGCTTCAGGTCGCGATTGTCGTCGATATCGATGAAATAGGGCTGGCTGACCGAGACGCCGGTCGAGCGGTCGATGCGTGCGCTGGGCACGAGAAGGCCGCTGGCGCGCGCCTCCGAACTGTCGGAATGCGACAGGCCGGGCAGGATGAGGACGGGAACGCCGAACAGCTCCAGCCGCGCATCGGCATAGCGGACGCGGCCGGCGACGGGGTCGTGCGTGACGCGGCTGGACTTCAGTGCCCAGAGCGGGCGTTTCGGACAGCCAGTGGAATCGACGACGTCGCAGGGCGAATAGACTGCGCGGTTCAGCTTTGAAACGCCATCGACGCGCGTGCCGTCGGCGGCAGCGAGGCGGCCGCCATCCTGGAGCACCAGAAGGAAACCTTCGACGGCGCCGTCCTTCAATTCGTCCGTCAGCGCGACTTCGGTGGCGAAGATCTCGTTGCCGTCCGGATCGATGACGTTGACGTTGCCCGACGCCGTGACGAGGCCGGTCTCACGCTCGTAGACCACGCGGTCGGCATTCAGGCGATAACCGCCACGCACGACGACGACGTTGCCATCCGCGGTTACGATGTCCGTCGCTTCGTCATATCCGAGCGTATCGGCGGCGAAATCGACCGATGGATTGTCAACGATCTCGTCGGCCATCTCTTCGGCGGGGGCGGTCAGCTGGTCGACGGCGTTCTGCGCCGCGGCTGGAAATGCCAGGCCGCTTGCAAGGGCCGTCGCCGTCAAGAGCGCCGCGCTGAAAAGGCCATGGTTGGCGATGGAACGGGACTCCGGCGGGCGGCGCGGAACGGCCGCAGGCTATTCTTTTGACGTGGACTGCTAGCCGCGGCGGCAGGACGCGGCAAGCGCGCAGCTTGCGGGGCCGGACGGTCTGACTATGTGTTGCGGCAAAGACGCCACAGTCCGGGCGGCCATGCCAGCAAGGGATCACATTCATGCAGATCGAATTCGTCAGAGACGTAAATGCGGACGGTGCGGCCCTCGTCGTCTTCGCCGGCAAGGACCTCGTGCTGTCGGACGGCGCGAAGGCCGTCGGCGAGGCGGCGATCCGGAAGGCGGCGACGGCGAACCGGTTCACGGGCGCGAGCGGCAAGACGGTCGAGCTGTTCGGGCTGACGGACAGCGTGGCGGGCAGCGCGGCGAACCGGGTGCTGCTGGTCGGCGCTGGGGCGCCTTCCAAGCGCGCGGCGAGCGTGATGGAGCGTATCGGCGGCACCATCGCGGCGAAACTGCTCCGCTCCGGCGAGACGAAGGCGGTCGTCGACCTGACCGGCATGGACGCGGACGATCTGGGCGTCGACCGGGCGGCCGCGCATCTCGCGCTCGGCCTGATGCAGCGCGCCTACGCCTTCGACGCCTATCGCACGAAGATGCCGAAGGGGCATGAAGCCGCGCTGACGCATGTCGAGATCGTCGGTGCGGGCGAAGGCGTCGACGCGATCTGGACCGATCTTGCCGGCGTTGCGAAGGGGGTCGCCTTTACCAAGGACCTGGTTTCCGAGCCGCCCAACGTCATCTATCCCGAAAGCTTCGTCGAGCGCGTGAAGTCCCTCGGCCTCGACGGTCTGAAGGTCGACGTTCTCGACGAGGAGGCGATGGCGGCGAAGGGCATGAACGCGCTCCTTGGCGTCGGGCTCGGTTCCGATCGCCCGTCGCGCCTGCTCGTGATGGAATGGGACGGAACGGGGGGCGCCGAGAAGGTCAGCCACATCTTCGTCGGCAAGGGCGTCACCTTCGATTCCGGCGGCATCAGCCTGAAACCGGGTGCCGGCATGGAAGACATGAAGTGGGACATGGGCGGCGCGGGCGCGGTCGCCGGCTTCATGGTCGCGATGGCGAGCCGCAAGGCGAAAGCGCGCATCGTCGGCATATGCGGGCTCGTCGAGAACATGCCGGACGGCAAGGCGCAGCGACCGGGCGACGTCAGAACCTCCATGTCCGGCCAGACGATCGAGGTCATCAACACCGATGCCGAGGGCCGGCTCGTTCTCTGCGATGCGATGTGGTGGGCGCAGGAAACCTACAAGCCCGACGTGGTCGTCGATCTCGCGACGCTGACCGGCGCGATCATCGTCGCTCTGGGCCATGAATATGGCGGCATGTACGCCAATGACGACGGTCTGGCGAAGGCCCTGAAACAGGCCGGTGAGGCGAGCGGCGACAAATTGTGGCGCATGCCGCTGGCGGATCGTTACGACAAGCAGATCGACAGCCAGATCGCGGACATGAAGAATGTCGGCGGCAAGGATGCCGGCTCCATCACGGCGGCGCAGTTCCTGCAGCGTTTCGTCAAGGACGGCGTGAAATGGGCGCATCTCGATGTCGCCGGCATGGTCTGGTCGGCGAAGGCGGGCGGCCTGCACGACAAGGGCGCGACCGGCTTTGGTGTGCGACTGCTGGATCAGTTCGTGCGCGACCAGCTGGAAAGCTAGAGTTTTTTCGGGTCGAGAGATCGGAGGATAGTGCGCGGGATGCAGGTCGGCTTCTACCACTGCACGCGTAACGCGCCGCTTGCCGTCGTGCC
>JBCCAC010000032.1:0-12418 GCA_039815015.1 Pseudomonadota bacterium
TGCAGAATATCCCCATCCGCACCGAAGAGGGCGCGAAAATCCGCGAAACCTTCGTGCCGGAGGCGGGCAATGTGCTGCTGGCGGCGGATTACAGCCAGATCGAGCTGCGCCTCCTCGCTCACATTGCCGGTATTCCGCAGCTGAAGCAGGCCTTTGCCGACGGCATCGACATCCACGCTCTGACCGCCAGCGAGATGTTCGGCGTGCCGGTCGAGGGCATGGACCCGCTCGTCCGGCGGCAGGCCAAGGCGATCAATTTCGGCATCATCTACGGTATTTCCGCCTTCGGCCTCGCGAAGAATCTCGGCATCGAGCGCGGCGAGGCGGCGGACTATATCGAGCGCTATTTCGAGCGGTTCCCCGGCATCAAGACCTACATGAACCAGACAAAGCTGTTCGCGCGGGAAAAGGGCTATGTCGAAACCCTGTTCGGCCGCCGCACCCACACGCCATCCATCCGCTCCAACCGGCAGAACGAACGCGGCTTTGCCGAGCGCGCCGCCATCAACGCGCCCATTCAGGGCACTGCCGCCGACATCATTCGCCGCGCCATGGTCAGGATCGAACCCGCTTTGGAGGCGGCAGGCCTCGAAAGCGCTGAGATGCTGCTGCAGGTACATGACGAACTGGTGTTCGAAGTGCCGGCATCCGACGCCGATGCGGCCGGCAGGATCATCGCGGACACCATGGAAAGCGCCTGCGCGCCGGTTCTCGAACTCGACGTCCCCCTGGTCGTCGACATCGGCACCGGCGCGACCTGGGGCGAAGCGCATTAGGAGACAAGACACATGACCGAATCATCCACCGCGGATACCCCGCCCGACCGCCTGTCCGTGCAGCCCGGCAGCACGCATTACGAGCCCGAACATCTCCAGCGCGGCATCGGCATCCGCTTCAACGGCGTCGAGAAACACAATGTCGAGGAATATTGCGTGTCGGAAGGCTGGATCCGCGTCGCCGCCGGCAATTCGCGCGACCGCAAGGGCAATCCCATGACCATCAAGCTAAAGGGCGACGTCGAGCCCTATTACGAGAGTTAGGACCTCTTCGCCGCGAATACTGCTCGTTAACCCCGTTCGCCAACATCCTCTTAACCGCGGTGGCCGCATGCCCGTCGATGGGCAAAATAAAAACAATCACGGGCAAATGGGCGAATATCACGGGGGCCATGATGAGCAGCAACGAAGCTGGAGATATGTTCTATAACCGCGCGTTCCCGATGCTGTGCGTGCTCTGCACGGTCATCGGCGCCGCAGTCTATGCGTACGGCGTGCCGTCGCTGGCCATGAATACCTTCATCGCGGTCGGATTCGGCATCCGTCTGGATAGCCACATTCAGCGCCGGCGCTTCGAAACCGCGGAGCGCATCGCGAGCGAAGGCTGGTCCCGTCTGCGCGGCCCCGTCCACGCGGGCTGACACCCGCAAGGTCAGGCGGTCATGATGACGCCGTCCTCGACCGTCACCGGCCAGGCGGTCAGCCGGTCGCCCTGACAGGGGCCACCGACGCAAAGACCGTCGTCGATGCGAAACAGCGCGCCGTGCCAGCTGCAGGCGATCAGCGTACCGTCCGGCGACAGATAGTCGTCCAGCGCGCGCGTCATCGGCACGCCGGCATGCGGACAGCGGTCGACATAGCCGCGGACCTCATCATCCTGCCTGACGACGAAGCCGAAGAAGCGCCCCGCCTTCATCTCCAGAACGAACCCACGGGCCTTGCCGTCCGCAATGTCCGCCAGCGGCCCCAAGGCGACACCGGCCGGCGTCGCGGTCAGTCGTGTGCTCATTCGGGAAGACGCGCCTTCTCGAAACCGTCCCAGCAGGCGTCATAGTCGGTCTGCAGCTGCGGCGCTTCCATGGCCCAGCGCGTCGGCCGGAACGGGTAGCGGCTCTCGAACATGAAGGCCATCGTGCCGTCGATCTTGTGCGGCCTGAGGTCGGCCTCGACGGCCTTGCGGTAGCTCTCCGCATCAGGCCCGTGTCCGGACATGATGTTGTGCAATGAGGCGCCGCCGGGGGCGAAGCCGCCAGCCTTCGCGTCATATTCGCCGTCGATCAGGCCCATGAATTCGCTCATCACGTTGCGATGGAACCAGGGCGGGCGGAACGTGTCCTCGGCCACCATCCAGCGCGGCGGGAAGATGACGAAGTCGCAATTTGCCGTGCCCGCGGTGTCCGATGGTGAGGTCAGCACGGTAAAGATCGACGGGTCCGGATGATCGAAACTGACCGTGCCGATCGTGTTGAAACGGGTCAGATCATAACGATAGGGCGCAAGATTGCCGTGCCAGGCGACGACGTCGAATGGCGAATGGTCGAGCTCGGTATGCCATAGAGCCCCGGCATATTTCTGCACGATCCCGAAGGGGACGTCGCGGTCTTCATACGCGGTCTCGGGCGTTTCGAAGTCGCGCGCATTGGCAAGGCCGTTCGATCCGAGCGGTCCGAGTTCGGGCAGGCGGAAGGCGGCGCCGTAATTCTCGCAAACATAGCCCGACGCGTCGCCGTCGGGCAGCGTTACCGAAAACCTGACCCCGCGCGGAATGACGCCGATCGTCAGCGGCGCGATATCCAGAATGCCGAATTCCGTACGGATCGACAGGCGGCCGGACCGGGGTACGATCAGAAGCTCGCCGTCGGCATTCACGAAGGCGCGGGTCGTCATGTCGCGATTGCAGGCATAATGATGCACGGCAAGGCCATGCTGTGCATCCGGCGTGCCCGATCCGGCGTAGGTCGTCAGCGATTCGACGAAGTCGACATTCCCGTCGCGTTCGACCGGATCCCAGCGCAGGCGGTTCGGCGTCGGCGGGGTTTCGTCGAACGGACCGGACCGCAGGCCCCTGGCGGTATCCAGAGGGCGATAGGGCGCGTGCGCCGCGCTCGGCCGCAGCCGATAGAACCACGATCGCCGGTTTTCGTCGCGCGGTGCGGTGAATGCCGTTCCCGACAGCTGCTCGGCATACAGCCCGAACGGCACTTTCTGCGGCGAGTTGCAGCCGACGGGCAGGGCGCCCGCGACCGCCTCGGTACTGAAATGATTGCCGAACCCGGTCAGCATCGCATCGCCCCCTGGCTCAGGCGTCCACCTTGATGACGCCGCGGCGGATCTGGTCGAGCTCGATGGATTCGAACAGCGCCTGGAAATTGCCGTTGCCGAAGCCTTCATTGCCCTTGCGCTGGATGATTTCGAAGAAGATCGGGCCGAAGGTGTTCTCGGTGAAGATCTGGAGGAGGATGCCCTCGTCGCCGGTATCGCCGTCGATCAGGATGCGGTTCTTCTTCAGGCGCTCGAGGTCCTCGCCATGGCCGGGGACGCGCTTGTCGACCAGATCGTAATAGGTCTCGATCGTGTCCTGCAGTTTGACGCCGCGGTCGCGCAGCGCCTCGACGGTCTGGTAGATATTCTCGGTCGTCAGCGCGATGTGCTGGATGCCCTCGCCATTATATTCGCGAAGATATTCCTCGATCTGGCTGTTTTCGTCCTTCGACTCGTTCAGCGGGATGCGGATGCGCCCGTCGGGAGCAATCATCGCCTGGGAGAACAGGCCTGTCGCCTGCCCCTGAATGTTGAAATATTTCTGCTCCTCGAAGCCGAAGACATCGCCATAGAAGCTCGACCAGACGCGCATCTGACCGCGGTTCACATTGTGCGTGAGGTGGTCGAGAATTTCGAGGCCGACGCCTTCCCGGGCGGCGCGCTCTTCCCAGCCCTCGACGTCCGTCCAGCCGGCGAACGGATCGCCGTCGACCAGATAGAGGAGCGACCCGCCGATGCCGGCGACCGCCTTGGCGTCGGGAAAGGCGCTGCCTGCCGTGTCCACCGGCTCTGCCCCGCGTTCCACTGCGATGGCGAAGGCCTTGTCGGCATCGGCGACGCGGAATGCCATCGCGTTGGCCGATGGTCCGTGCGCGGCGCGAAACGCCTCGGCCTGATCGCCGCCCCCATTGACGATGAAATGGATCGTGCCCTGACGATACAGCGTCAGATCTAGACCCTCGTGCCGGGCGGCCGCGACGAAGCCCATCTTCTCGAACATGTCGCCCATCATCTTCGGATCGTCAGCGGTGAATTCCACGAAGGCGAAGCCATCGAGGCCGGCTGGGTTTTCGGATGTAATGGTCTTTGCGGACATGGTTCGGCTCCCGGACGTAACAAGTTTCATATGAAACTATATCGAAGATTAGTGTCAAACGCAACCGGATGATAACGCGCGGGCATGACCGACCGATCCCCACCCGGCAAAGATGTCGACGCCTTTCGCCTCGACGATTTCCTGCCTTATCGCCTGTCCGTCGTTTCCAACCGGGTCAGCCGTGCCATCGCGGCGGGATATGAGGAGGAGTTCGGTCTCAACATTTCCGAATGGCGCGCGCTGGCCGTCGTCGCGGCGTCCTGTGACATGTCGCAGGCCGAGGTCGCGCGGCGCACGCGCATGGACAAGGTCGCGGTCAGCCGCGCCGTGCGTGGCCTCATAGATCGTACCTTCGTCACAGCCCGCGCGCATCCCGACGATGGCCGCTCGCGCCTGTTGACGGTCACGGCGGAGGGAAGGGTGGTCTATGATGAGATCCTGCCGAGGGTCGAAGAGGCGGCCGACAGCATATTCGAAGGGCTGACGGCGACCGACCGCGACCGCCTCTTCGATCTGCTCGCCAGGGTCGAAGCCGCGGTCGATGCCCTTGATGGCCTCGATACCCTGGTTGCGCGCGATAAGACTGGCGACGCATGACATTCCGCCCGCGCTGGATCGCGGCGGGCGCGGTCGCCTTTATCGCCATGTCGCTTCTGTCGCCGCCAGCGGGGCTGTCCTCGCAGGCGTGGACGACGGCATCGCTCGCCCTCCTCATGCTGGTCTGGTGGGTGACCGAAGCGGTGCCGATCCCCGTGACCTCGCTATTGCCGCTCGTCATCCTGCCTGCCTTCGGCGTCCTTGATTTCGGCGCGGCGGCACCGGTCTATGCCAGTCCGATCGTCCTCCTCCTGATGGGCGGCTTCATCATCGCACGCAGCGTCGAGGTGTGGAATCTGCACGCCCGTATCGCGCTCGCCATCGTTGCGCGCGCCGGCAACAGCCCGGCTGCGATGGTCGCGGGCTTCATGGTGGCTGCGGCGCTTCTGTCGATGTGGATTTCGAACACGGCGACGGCGATCATGCTGACGCCGATCGCGATCAGCGTCGCGACCCGTCTCGGCGGGCCTGGCGCACTCGGCACGCCCATCGGCATCGCGCTGCTTCTGGGCGTGGCCTGGGGCTGCTCGATCGGCGGCGTCGGCACGCCCATCGGAACGCCGACCAACCTCATCGTTCTTGCCTATCTCGACAATGAATTCGGCCGTCAGGTCGGGTTCGGCGAGTGGATGGCGTTCGGCGTGCCGGTCGTCCTCGCCATACTGCCACTCGCCTGGCTGACGCTGACGCGTCTCGCCCAGCGCGTACGCCCGGTGGGGGAGGCGCCGCCACAGGCGGTCATCGCGGCCGAACGTGCCGCGCTCGGCCCGGTCTCGGCGCCCGAGCGTCGCGTCGCGATGGCATTCGCGGTCATTGCCGCCGCCTGGCTGTTGCGCCGTCCACTGACGGAATTCGAGATTTTCGGCATCATGCCCTTCGCCGGCGTCACCGATCCGCTGATCGCCATTGCGGGCGCCATCCTCATGTTCCTGATACCCGCTGGGACCGGTGGGAAGGCGAGGGCGCTCCTCGACTGGCACGAGGCGGAGCGTATTCCCTGGGGGGTGCTGCTCCTGTTCGGCGGCGGCCTCAGCCTGGCGGTGGCGATCACGTCCAGTGGGCTTGGCGCGTGGATGGGCGGTCATCTCGCCGGGCTGAACGCGCTCCCGTTGCTGTTCCTGGTCGGCGCCATCGTTATCTTCGTGATCTTCGTGACCGAAGTGACCAGCAACGTCGCGACGGCGAGCGCGCTGATGCCGGTAATCGGCGCGGTGGCGCTCGCGGGCGGCGGCGACCCGTTGCTGCTGGCCATGCCGGTCGCCGCGGCCGCGAGCTGTGCCTTCATGTTGCCGATGGCGACGGGGCCGAACGCGATCGCCTATGCATCGGGCGCGATCGCGATGACGCGTATGGCGCGGCTGGGGTTCGTCCTCAATCTGCTGGCGATCCTTGCGATCAGCGGCCTTGCGGCCTGGCTTGTGCCGATGATCGTCCAGTAAAAAGGGGCCGACGCGAACGCCGGCCCCTCTCCCCTTTTACCCCGTCTGCGCGGTGTCAGTACCGGCCGCGAATGGTCAGACCGTAGAAGCGCGGTTCCTGCGCGAAGGCCGAACGTGAACCCGGACGCAGCGTCGTGTTGAAGGTGACGCCGCGGGTCACGCGATCGGTCAGATTGTTGACGAAGCCTTCGATGGACCAGCGATCGTCGATCGCGCCGATGCCGGCACGCAGGTTGATCTTCGTGTTCGCGGTCTGGATGTCGAAGGGCAGAAGCTCGTCGGAATCGAGGAACGTGGCTTGCGTCGAGGTACGCTCCTCGCTGACCGTTCTGACCTGAGCGTTGAAGAAGCCCTTCAGGTAATTGTTGATTTCCTTCGTATAGGTACCGCCGGCGATCACGGTCAGTTCCGGCGCGTTGGTCAGCCGTTCGCCGCAGAGGTTGACGGCGTTGATCGGGCCGTCGGGCGGCGCGCAGTCGGAGGGGTAACGCGCGTCGACATAGGTGAAGCCGAGATTGAAGACGAGGTCCGGTGTGGGCCGTGCGAGTGCCTCGATCTCGACACCCGTCGCCAGCGCCTCGGGCACGTTGAAGGTCTCAAACGCCAGTCCGGTGAACTCCAGAACCTGGAAATTATTGAAGTCTTCGTGGAAGAACGCGATGTTCGTCGTGACCTTGTCGTCCAGGAACTGCGCCTTCAGACCGATCTCGAATGCGTCGACCTCCTCGGACAGGAAGGTCGGATCGGCACCGTCGATCGCAGCCGTCGAGTCGAGGTTGATACCGCCGGATTTAAAGCCGTGCGTGAAGCTGGTGTAGACGGTGATCGGTGCGTCGAATTCGTAAGACAGTTTCGCCGTCCAGATGACCTCGTCATCGTCGAACGGCACGTCGAACGTGGCAGGCGTCGGCAGGCCGCCTTCGGCAACGGGCAGACCCGCGCCCGGCAGATCGGCCGGGGCCGTGAACGGGAAGCAGGCGGTGCCGATCAGCGTCGGCAGCAGAGGCGCCACCGGCCCTGCGCCCAGATCCGGCGCGTTGGCCAGGATACCGGCGCAAGACGGGCTGTCGGCGTCCAGCTGAACGAAAGCGCCGTCCTTCGTTTCGTCGGAATAGCGAATGCCGCCGGTAAATTCGAGACCGTCGATGATCTCATAGGTCGCGTTCGCGAAGATCGAATAGGATTCGCTGTTCTGCGTGAACTGGTTGGTGGCGAACGCGCCGGTCGGATCGGCACCGGAAAGAACCGTCAGGGGATCAGGGCCGAACGCGCCGCCCGTGGGACCGAACAGCAAGGCACCGATCAGAGGGCCATAATCTTCACCGAGGCCCAGCGTCGCGACCGTCTTGATGTCCTCGTCGAAATAATAGCCGCCGAGCACCCAGACCAGGCGGTCGTCGAACGCTTCGCCCTGGAAGCGCAGTTCGTGCGTCTGTGTCTCGATACTCGTATTCAGGAAATCGACGTCGACGATATCGAGCGTCGTGAAATCGCTGTCGTAGGATTCCAGCGATTCGAAATCACGATAGCTGCCGATGTAGATGACTTCGATGTCGTCGGTGATCGGGAAGGAAATTTCGCCGGTGATGCCGTAATTGTCGATGTCCGTGTTCGGCGCGAAGTTGATCGACGCGTCGCGGTCGTCGAGTGCGGCGATACCGGTGAAGTCCTGATCGACGCCGCCGTCCGCCGGCAGGCCGACCGCCGCGAATGCGCCCGCGGCTTCAAGCGGCGTTTCGAGGAGCTCCAGTGCGCCGCAGCAGGAGCCGTTGATCTCCGAATATTCGCCGATCAGGCGCACGGTCAGGCCGCTATTGCCCTCGTAACCCAGCTGGCCGCGTACGATGAACTGGTCGAGTTCGTTCGTGTCGCCCCCGGTCGTGATGCTGATGAAGCCGTCGCGCTCGCGATAGGCGCCGGTAATGCGCGTCGCCAGCACGTCCTCGATGATTGGTATGTTGACTGCACCCTGAACACTGAACAGGTCGAAATTGCCGTAGCTCGCATTCGCATAGGCGCTCAGTTCGCCCGTATCGGGCCGGTTCGTCGTGATGTTGAGTGCACCCGCCGACGTATTGCGCCCGAAAAGCGTGCCCTGCGGACCGCGCAGAACCTCGACGCGCTCGACATCGACGAATTCCGAAAGCGCGACGCCCGGCCGCGACTGATAGGCGCCGTCGATGAAGATGCCGACGGCGCTTTCGAAGCCGATATTGTTGGAGGTCGTACCGATGCCGCGAATGCGAAGGACGTTCGAGCCCGATGCGATCTGCGCATTGGTGACCGAGAAGCTGGGCGCGATCTGCTGCAGCTGCTGAATGTTGACGACGCCCTGGCGTTCCAGCTCCTGCGGGCTGATCGCCGTCACGGCGATCGGAATGTCCTGAACGTTTTCCGCCCGGCGTGTGGCGGTCACGATGATGACGTTGGAGTCTTCGTCGGGAAAGGCGGTCTGCGGCGCCGGCTCGCTGTCCTGTTCGTTCGGTCCGACCTGGGCCGCCGCGCCGGTGGCGATCAGCGCCGCGGCCGATGCCGCAGACAGAAATGTGGACAGACGAGTGACGTTGGCGCGCATGGCGATCCTCCCCAAATGATGCCGACTTTTTGTCGAACTTGCCATCATCGCTACGGGATTAGATCAATTTCGGGAATAAAATTTCCTGAAAACCCTAACGTTTCGTTTCGGTGCGTGGCCTTTCTGCATCACCAAAGCACCGAATTCCGCTGTCAGCCTGCCAGACGTGACAGGGTCCAGAACGCGCCGGCGGTACCGATCATGTACGTCGCGGCGACAGATATGCGCGCCGGCACGCGTTCCCCGATCCGGCTTAGCAGCCTCATCGTGCCCATCAGGAGAATGACGACGCCGATCTGGCCGATCTCGATACCGACGTTGAAAAGGATCAGCGCCTCGGCCTCGGCGCCGGCAGGCAGGCCGATATCCGCCAGCGCGCCGGCAAAACCGAGGCCGTGCAATAGTCCGATGGCGAAGATGACGGGCCAGGGATGACGCGCCACCAGAGAAGGGCGCCCTCGCCGTACCCGCATGATCTCGACGGCCATCAGGAGTATGCTGGCCGCGATCATGATTTCGACCGGCGCGGACGGTAGCGACAGGCGCCCGAGCGCGGCGAGCGCGAGCGTAACGCTATGCGCGACGGTGAAGGCGGTCGCGGCAAGGACGACGCGCCGCCAGCCGCCGGACGGCGCGAGCAATAGCACGATGCCGGTAACGAACAGCAGATGGTCTGGCCCGTAAAGAATATGTTCGACGCCCAGACCCAGATAGGCGCGCGCCGGCGATGCCGGGGTCGTCGTTAGGTCTAGGCTGGCGGCGGTCGGCCGCAATAGCGTGGCGTGTGCATCGCCATCGGCGTCGGTGACCCGCACGAAGACGTCGGTCAGCGTCCGGTCCAGCCCGTCGACGCCGACCGTTTGCAAGGGCGCCTGGCAGGCGATGGCCCAGCGTTCGACCACCGCATTTCCAGTGATCGTGCTGCGTATCGCGCCGTCCCGTTCACAGTCCGGACCGAAGACTGGCGTCATGGATAGGCGCCGCCCCGACAGAACCGGCTGTTTCCAGACGACGTCGTATCGATGCCCGTCCATATTGGCGGCAATGATTTCAAGATAGGCGGGCCGGACTTCGTGCGCGGCGGCCGGTATCGCCAGCCAGACCAGAACCATCGCGAGCAGCGCTCTCATCGTACCGGTTCGATCTCGATCTCGTAGCGGCCGACCAGATCTGCGATCGCGCGTGCATCCGCGGCGCGGGCGGCCTCATCGCGCCAGGCCGCGATCACCTCGTCGCGAATGTCCTCCAGCGGGCGCGTTCGCGCCGGCGTCCGGTCCTGAAGGTCGACCAGATGCAGGCCGAACGCCGACCCGACAGGCTCGTGCCAGCCCGTATCGGCGCGGGCAAAGAGACGATCGGCGAAGGCATCGCCGAACAGCCGGGCCAGCGCGTCGCGATCGATGTCGGCATAGGCGCGCTGCAGCATGAACGGGTCGCCGAACGTCCGCCAGTCTCCGCCCGCCAAGATTGCCGCCCGTGCCGCCCCGGCATCGGCGTCGAGGGATGCACCGCGCCGGTCGGGGCTGAAATAGACGTGACGGAAGGTGACCGTCGCGGGCAGCGCGAACCGGTCTTCGTTCTGTTCGTACCAGTCCGCCAGTTCGGCCTCGGCGGGATCGTCGAGATCGCGCAGGCCTTCCAGCGTAAAGCGCATTTTCTGCGCCAGCCGCCGCCGTATGATCGTGTCGCCTTCGTCCAGGCCCAGGCGCATGGCTTCGCGGGTCAGCACCTCTTCTTCGACATGAGCCGCGATGAGGCCGTTGACGTCGCGCGCATCGGGCGCCCGGCCGGCCTCGCCCGCCCAGATGGTGGCCAGCCGCTCCTGTTCAGCCGCGCTGACGAAGATCCGCCGTTCGTCTCCGGGACGGTAGAACGCGAAGACGAGCGCGCCGAGGACGAGAAAATGGACGAGCGGTTCGCCCAACAGACGTCGGATCACGCCTTATGACCGTTCCGGCACATACCAGATCGGCGATGTCCAGGCGCGTTCCTGTAGCGTTTCCAGAAGATCGGGATTGGGCGGCGTGCCGTTGCGGATCGCGTCCCAGGTCGACCAGCGGCAGGTCGGTACCTCAAGGGCGCGAACATAGTAGACCGCGTTCTCGGATGTATCGAAATCGGGATCGCGCCAGACGGCTCGCAATTCCGGATCGCCGCCCTCTGCCGACAGGGAACAGTCGCTCATGTCGAGGCGGGAGGCGGTGGCCGGACAGCGCCGCGTTTCGTCGTCGGGCTGCGCACCATCGGCGCAGGCGACGTCATATATCCGTTCCTGCTGCGCATCGCCATCGTGCCAGACCTTTACGATCTGCAACCGCTCGAGCGGTGCGGCTGCGGGGTCGCGCATGGCCCAGGCGAGGAAGGCCGGCGTGCGCGCCCCGTCCGACAGAAGATCGCCGCCCATCGGCACGCCGCGGGCATAAGCCTGCGTCACCAGATCGGGCGCATCCAGCACCGCCGCGTCCAGATCATAGCCGGCGAACAGGCGCACGCGCAGCCGCGGCCCGGACGTGGCGAAGGTCTCTTTCCGCCGCATCGCATCGAAGATGGCCTCGCGCGTGTTTTCCTCGGCCCAGACGCCGGCGAGCCCGGCGGCCGACCAGCGCGAGAACCACAGGTCGGCATTCGGGTTGAGCGTCACGCCTTCCCAGCTTTTCGCACCGCCGGGCGGAATGGAGCCGCGCGCTTCGGGCGTGCCGTCGATAAGGCCGACCTTCGACCACATGCGCGCCTCGTCGAAACTGCCGCCGGCGACGTGCGTGTCGGACGAGGCGATGAGACCGAAGCGATAGGGGTTGCCCTTACCCTCGGCATCGAGACCGAGGCCGCGGCCATAGGCTTCGCGTACGAAACCGCCGGACGTCGCCGACACCGTCGGTGCGCCCAGCAGCTTGTCGTAGATTTCGAAATTGGCGAACTCGTCATTGGGCGACAGTTCGGGATGCGTTTCCGAGGTGCCTTTCACCTGCGTGATTTCGACCAGCGGCTCGTTGCGCATGCGCTGCTTTGAATAGGCGGCGGTGAGCGGCGCGCCGGCATAGGTGTCGAGTGCGAACATGCGCCCGTCGCTGACGTTCGAATTGTGCGGAATGGCGATGCTTTCACGTCCCGCCGCACGCTCGGCATCCATCCAGTCCCAGAGGTCTTCGGGATTGGTGCTGTCGAGGACGGTGAACAGCTGCTCGGGGGCCGCGTCCTTGAAAAAGACGTTGCGGTGCAGATTGCCGCCGCCGAAACCGTCGCTGTCCGCACGCGTGACGACGGCGGTATATTCATAGCCGGCGAACGTGGTCAGCGTGCCGGGCGCATAGTGGCGATCGGCCGCCTCGACCGTTCGTGCCCAGGTCGAGTTCATGACATTCTGATCGAGAGCGCCTGGTAGCGGGACGCCGCTCCTGACGGATGCCCCCACCCGCTGAAAGGCGCGCGTGATCGTCAGCGGATCGGTACCGAACATGTCGGCGGCGATGGGCAGTTTCGAAAGCGGCGACGACGGATCGTCCATCGCCGGCAGAATGCCGAGATAGGCGCCGTGGTCGGTCACGGAAATGAAATCGAGGGGAGGCCCCGACAGCTGGATGTCGTACCCCGACGGATGCGTCAGCGCTTCGCCGCGCGCGAAGCGATAGGCATCGTCGGGCGTGGCGCGCACGTTGAAGATGTAGGCGTCGAA
>JBCCAC010000172.1:0-5881 GCA_039815015.1 Pseudomonadota bacterium
GCCCGTCACGCCGGAGAGTGCCGTGATGCTGATCCGTTCCGGCGAGATCAGGCGCGCCTCGGTCAGCGGCAACAGCGCGAGGAGCGCGGCGGTGGGGTAGCAGCCGGGGCAGGCGACAAGCCGGGCGCCCGGCAGCCGGTCGCGGGCATATTCCGCCAGGCCATAGACGGCCTCGCCCATCAGGCCCGGCGCCGGATGTTCGTTGCCGTACCATTCGGCATAGTCGTCCGCATCGTCGAGCCGGAAATCGGCGCTGAGATCGACGATGCGGGGCCCGGTGATGTCCGACAGAAGCGCCGCGCTGGTGGCGTGGGGCAGGCAGCCGAAAACGACGTCGATGCCGGGCCAGTCGATGGCATCGGGCGTCACCAGCGTCGGGAGGTCGGGATAGATCGCCAGATGCGGCCAGATCGCCTGCATCCGCTGCCCGGCCTTTGCATTCGCACCGAGCGCAGCGATTTCGACGTCCGGATGCGTGAGCGCGAGGCGCACGAGATCCGCACCGGTGTAGCCCGAGGCGCCGAGGACGGCGATGCGGAGCCGGGTCATGCGGTGTGGGCCGTCGCGAAGTTGACACCAAGGTCACACGGAATCGCGTTCTGACGCGCAGCGTTCGGACCAGATGTTCGCGAGTTCGGGTGAGAGGCGAGTTCAGGCGTCATGGCGCGGGCGTTTTACGCAGAAGTGCCACGAATAGGACAGCGGAAATAGCGGTCATCGGAAGCGGGCTGAACGCGTTGCCGCGAAGAGGTTTCGTGAGAGGCGCGCTTGGCCGAAAAGAGCGGCGACGGCTTTTCCTGGTTCAGGAGGACGCTAGACCAGGTCCCCCGGCAGGGCGGCGATGGCGGCCTCCAGTTCCGCGAAGCTGGGTGCGTGTTCGCTCGGGCTGGTGCGGCGGCCGATTTCGACGGCGACCTGCGGGGCCTGGCCGTTCAGATGCGCGACGATGACGGTCTTCACGAGCGTCAGATATTTCGCCTCCGCCTCGATGATCTGGGCGAGGCGCGCGGCGATGGGACCGACGACGGTGTAGCTGAGAAGGACGCCGAGAAAGGTGCCGACGAGCGCGCCGCCGATCATGGCGCCGAGGACGTCGGTCGGCTGATCGACCGAGCCCATGGTCTTGATGACGCCCAAGACGGCGGCGATGATGCCGAGCGCGGGGAGCCCGTCGGCGAGCATCTGCAGCGCGCCCTGCGCCTGATATTCTTCCGCCAGATGCCGGTCGAGATCCGCCTCCATGGCGTCGGCCATCTGGTTCGGATCGTCGAAATTCATCGTCATCATGCGAACATAGTCGCAGATGAAGGCGGTTAGCTGTGCGTCGGCGCGAATGCGCGGGAAGGCGGCGAACAGGCGCGACTCCTGCGGCGCCTCGATATGACGTTCCACCGCGACGACGCCGCGCGTCCGGAGCGTCTTCACGAGGAGAAAGAGCAGGCAGAGGAGGTCGCGATAATCCGCGCGGTTCCAGCGTTCGCCGCGAACGGCCCGGCTGATCCCATCGACGGCGCGACGCAGGACCGAGCCGGAATTCGAGATGACGAACGCACCCGCTGCGGCACCGCAGATGACGAGCAGTTCCTGCGGCAGCGCGCCTGCGATGATCGCAAAGCGTCCGCCCGCGATGACGAAGCCGCCGAAGACGCAGATGATGACGGTCGCGAGACCGAAAAGGATGATCATAAGGTGCGGGCCCCGGTGCACATGGATCCGTCTTGGACCGAACGGGGTTAAGACCGCGCTAACCGTCGGCGCTGGTTATCGCATGGACGATTTCGGGATAGCGCGCGGCTGCCCCGTCGCTGCGCAGGCTGTTCAGGATCGCCTTTCCCTGCCGACGCTGTTCGATCAGACCCGCCGCGCGCAGCACTTTCAGATGCACCGATACGGTAGAGCGGGGCCGGTCGGGCAGAAGTGAACTACAAAGGGTTTCGGTCGTCCGGAGCGTGGTCAGGATGGCACGACGATCAGGATCGGCCAGGGCGCGAAGAACGCCATCGAGGCACAGGTCGGTTTCGGCCGGGTGTTCAATATCGCTCGCCATGGGATCGATATAGCCCGGACAAGATTTTCTTTCTACATTTCACGAAATATGAAACGTAAGTATCAATTCAAGGATCATGAAATGATCGAACATCGGGTTCGGCTTCATGTCTTTGAGGAAGGATTTCCCCATGACGAATTCCCTGAATGGACAAGTGGCACTGGTGACCGGCGCGGGTCGCGGTATCGGGCGGGCCATCGCACTTCGTCTGGCCAAAGACGGTGCAGATGTGATCCTGCATTACGGGAACAGCGAAGCGGCGGCGGAAGACACCGCCAACCTCGTTCGCGAGACCGGGCGTCAGGCGCAGTTGCTGCAGGCCGATCTCGCCGATCCCAATGCGGGCGCGAATGTCGGGCGGCAGGCCGCTGCGCTTCTGGACGGACGCAGGCTGAATATTCTTATTAACAATGCCGGGGTCGCGGAGTTCGCCGATCTGAGTGAGCAGACCGTCGATAATTTCGACCGCCAGTTCGCCGTCAATGTGCGCGCGCCCTTCTTCATCACGCAGGCGCTGGCGGACCATCTGTCGGACGATGCGCGGCTGATCTACCTGTCGTCGATCGTCGCGAAGAGCTTCTTTCCGGGCATTCCCGCCTATTCCATGACGAAGGGCGCGATCGACACGCTCGTGACGCATTTCGCCTCAATCTTCGGACCGAAGGGCATTCGCGTGAATGCCATCGCACCGGGGGCCATCCAGACCGACATGTCGCCATGGCTGAACACGGATGAAGGCGCCGAAAACGCGCTATCGATCCAGGCGCTGCAGCGTGTCGGCCAGGCCGAGGATATCGCCCGGGCCGTCGCCTTTGCCGCCGGACCGGACTCGGATTGGGTCACGGGTCAGGTGATTCAGGTCAGCGGTGGATCGAAACTTTAGGCGGCGGCGATTTCCCGCTCGCGGCCCCAGAATAGTCGCGAGCGGGAGAAGTCGATGAATTCGGCTTCGTCGGTCGCGAGGATCGCGCCGTGACGACGGCCCTCTTCGCTCTGCATGGCGGCGATGAGCGATTCCTCATCGTCCCACCAGAGTTCGGCGACGCCGTCATAGTCGTCGGTCGCAAGGCCGGGGCGGGCGGCGTCGAGTGCGCCGGGCAGGGCCGTCGATACGGTGTGAACCTGAACGTAGCGACGGATCGCCAGCGCGTCGCGGGCGGCCTCGACGAGCGGGGCGTGGGTTTCGCGCCAGTAGGTCTGGAAGGCTTCTCGTGTCAGCCCCTCGCGGCGGGTTAGGCAGTAGGTCAGTTTCAGCATCAGACCTCCTCTTCATAGACCATGCGGACGAGGGCGTCGCCGGAGAGGAGCTGGGGCAGGATGCGCGCCTCTTCGCCCGGGGCGTAATAGACGTAGAGCGGAACGCCCGCGCGGCCATAGCCCTCCAGCGCCGCGGTGATGACGGGGTCGGCGCGGGTCCAGTCGCCGACCAGCGTGCGGACGCCGACATCGCTGAACGCCTGTATGACGTCCGCATCGGCGAGCGCGCCGGCCTCGTTCACCTTGCATGTGATGCACCAGTCGGCGGTGAAATAGACGAAGGCGGGTAGCTGTTCACGGCGATAGTCGGCGAGGCGTTCCGGCAGGAAAGGCGCGCTGTTGGGCAGCGTTGCGGCGGTGTTCGTGCCACTGTCGGCGGCGACCGGTGCGGCATTCTGCGGGATGACGAAGATGAGGGCGAGAGTCGCGAACGCCGCCAGCGCTGGTGCGACCTTCGCGCGGCTCTGCCCCAGCCACCAGAGCAGGGTTCCAAGGAGAACCGCGGCGGCCAGCCCGATCGCGAGTCCGTCGACGCCCGCCTGCCTGCCCAGCACCCAGGCGAGCGCGACGGCGGTCGCGAACATCGGCAGGCTGAGAATGCGCCGGGCGGTCGCCATCCACGGACCGGGCCGGGGCAGGCGGTTCCTAAGCGCGGGGACGAACCCGATCGCGAGGAAGGGCAGGGCGAGACCGAGGCCGAGGCCGAGGAAAATGGCGAGCGCCTGCGGCCCCGACAGGACGAGCGCCGCGCCGAGGGCCGCGCCCATGAACGGGCCGGTGCACGGGGTCGCGACGATGGCCGCGAGGACACCGGTCAGGAAGGCGCCGCTTCGCCCCGTAGACGCAACGCGACCGCCGCCATCGAGTGCGATCGTCGGAAGCTCGTAGAGACCGGCGAGGTTGAGCGCGATGGCGGTCACGAGGAGGAGAAGGCCGCCGACGACGCGGGGGTCCTGTAACTGAAACGCCCAGCCGACGCTGGCGCCGCCGGCACGAAGCGCGAGAAGAAGCGCACCGAGGGCAATGACCGTCAGCATGACGCCGGCCGTGTAGAAGATCGCCTCCCGCCGTGCCGCGGTGGGCGAGACGCCGCCCTTGGCAAGACTGATCGCCTTCAGGCTGAGAATGGGAAAGACGCAGGGCATCACGTTGAGGACGACGCCGCCGAGCAGTGCGAAGCCGAACGCGGTCAGGACGGCGATGCCTGTCGTCGCGGTTTCCGTGTCCTGCGGTTCCGGTGGCGCGGCGAGCGGCGTTCCGACGGCCTCGACGCGGCCCGGTGTGAAATCGAGGTCGACCCCGGTCGCACTGCCGTCGTCATAGAAGAGCTTGAGGATGCCGGAGAGCGGTTCCGCAGTCGGGGTGTGTCCCGCCTGAACCGCCAGCACCAGCGTGTCGTCCGCGAGGTTCGCCTGCTGGGGCGCGTTGTAATCGATGCGGCCATCTTCGCGGGCGAAGAAATAGGCGTCCTTCAGCCCCTCGATCCGCGCCGGACGCGTGGCGAGGCGCAGCGATTCGGAGTCCGCATCGACATCTACGGTGGATGGCCAGTCGGCCGCGATGGGAATTTCGCTTTCGTAGCGCGCGAGGTCCGGTGCGCCGATCTCGACGTCGTTCAGATCCGCGTCGAGGCGCGCGGTTTCGGGCACGCAGAAGCTGTCGTCGCAGACCAGATAGTCGAGCGTCAGCCGGATGCGCTGCGCGCCCGTTTCCGGCAGGCCGGACAGATCGACGAGCAGGCCGGCCTGCTGCTCATAGACGTAGTTCATGATGCCGAAGGCGACGAAGCGGGACGGCGTCGGGTAGCGGATGTCGCCCGCGGTCGCGCCGGACGGCAGCGTCCATTCGGGCCGCGTCTTCAGCCCCGCGCCGCCGGGATTTTCCCAGTAGGTGTGCCAGCCCGCCTTCGGCGTCATGCGGATGACGGCGGTCCGCGCACCATCCTGCGCCGGTCCGGCGAGCAGTTCCACGCGCGTGTGGGGATTCTGGACGGTGGACGCGGCGTGCGCGCCGGTTGCGACGAGCAAAGGCAGCAGGGCGAAGACGAATAGGAGAACGCGGCGCATGATCGGCATGTCTACAGCTTCGCGGGCGGCGGCGCGAAGATTACCGGTCGCGGACGAAAAAGGGCTTCGGTTCCGGGAGGGAACCGAAGCCCTTTCGCAGCGAATGGCGAAGCCCTAGCGCTTCGAGAACTGGAAGGAACGGCGAGCCTTGGCGCGGCCATACTTCTTGCGCTCCACGACGCGGCTGTCGCGGGTCAGGAACCCAGCGCGCTTTACCTGCGTGCGCAGCTCCGGCTCCATGCGGGTCAGCGCCTGCGCGATGCCGTGGAGGACGGCACCGGCCTGACCGGAGAGACCGCCGCCCGACACCGTCGCGACGATGTCGTACTGGCCCTTGCGCTGGGTCAGGTCGAACGGCTGATTGATGACGAGGCGCAGCGTCGGGCGCGCGAAGTACTTGCCCTGATCGCGACCGTTGATGGTGATGACGCCCTTGCCCGGCTTCAGCCAGACGCGCGCGACGGCGTCCTTGCGCCGGCCGGTCGCATAGGCGCGGCCATATCCGTCGACC
>JBCCAC010000346.1:0-2904 GCA_039815015.1 Pseudomonadota bacterium
CAGAACGGTGTCGGCATGAAGGCGGCGTGCCAGGCGGCCATCATGCGCGCCGAGATCCAGACAGCGTCGCCAATGCCGGTCGAATCCGGCCGCCCGCGCAAGAATATCCTCGGCCATGGCATCCTTCAGAAAGGCCGCCGCGGCGAAATCACGTCGGGCGGCGCGGCGCCGTGCTCTTCTGCGGGCCTGCCGGTCGAAAGGTTCGGCCGCCTGCTCCCGATCTGATTCAGAGGTTTGCATTCCGGCTATATAGTCGCCGGTCGGCGGTTTAGGACCATCGGTCAATGCCGGTTCCCGCGCCTTTGCGACGGATCGGGCGCGCCGCGCTCGATCTCGTACTCCCGCCACGCTGCCCCGGCTGCCGGGAGATTGTCGAGGAACCGGCGCGGTTGTGCGGTGCCTGCTGGGCGACGCTCGGGTTTCTGACGGACCCGTCCTGTGCCCGCTGCGGTCTGCCCTTTGAAATCGAGGCCGGTGCCGAAGCGGTTTGCGGAGAGTGCGCCGGCACGGTGCGCCCTTACGACCGACTGCGCGCGGCGGTCAGATATGAGGGCGCGGCGGTACCGGTCCTCATGGGGTTCAAACATGGCGGTCGCACGCACCTCGCCCGATTGATGGGCGAACTGATGCGCCGTCACCTGCCGGCGGACCCGGCAATCACCATACCTATACCGCTTGACCGCCGACGGCTCAGACAGCGCGGCTATAACCAGGCTGCGGTCCTCGCACGGACGCTCTCCCCGCAGGTCGACGTCGACCTGCTCGCGCGGACGAAGCCGACGCCCTCGACCGCGGGCATGAGCCGTGCGCAGCGGTTCCGAAGCGCAGCCGGCGCCTTTGCTGCCACCCGCAAGCTGGCGGGCGCGCCGTCCGTCCTTCTGATCGATGACGTAATGACGACAGGCGCGACGGTCGAAGCGGCGGCAAAGGCGTTGAAAAGAGCGGGCGCGGGCCGCGTCGATGTGCTAGTCTTTGCGCGTGCCTTGCGCGACGACGCGTAAACCATGGAATATGCGGCGACGCGTATCGGAAGGATCGAACGAAGTGCCTGCCATCGATGTTTATACGAAGTTTCTCTGCCCGTACTGCACCCGCGCGAAAGAACTTTTGAAGTCGAAGCGTGTCAGCTTCAACGAGATCGACATCTCCATGGGCGGCGAAAAGCGTGAAGAGATGATCGCGCGCACGGGCGGCGCTTCAACGGTCCCGCAGATTTTCATCGGCGAGCGTCATATCGGCGGCTCCGACGATCTTGCCGCGCTCGACCGGGCGGATGAACTCGACGCGCTGCTGGCGGAGGGCGGCGCCGCTTGACGCGCATCGGCCTCGTCCAGATGAACAGCGGCATCGACGCATCGGCGAACGCGGCCGTACTGAGCGATGCCATTGCGAAGCTGGCCGCGGACGGCGCGCAGATCGTCTTCACACCGGAAATGAGCGGGCTTCTCGACCTCGACGGTGATCGGCTGCAGGCGAATGTTCGATCCGAAGCCGATGATGTCGCGCTCATGGCCGTGCGCATGGCGGCACGGAAGGCCGGGATATGGGTCGCGCTCGGATCCCTGGCGCTGCGCGACCCGGATGCCGAGCGCCTGTCGAACCGCAGTTTCCTGATTGACGATCAGGGTGAGAGCGTCGCCCGCTACGACAAGATCCATCTCTTCGACGTCGATCTGGGCGCAGGCGAGCGCTACGCTGAATCGAACCGGTTTTGCGGCGGCGATCGGGCCGTCGTCGCGGACAGTCCGATCGGCCGACTGGCGCTGTCGATCTGCTACGATATCCGCTTTTCGCGCCTCTACGACCGGATGGCAGACGAGGGTGCCGACGTGATCGCCATCCCGGCCGCCTTCACACGGCCGACGGGCGCGGCGCATTGGCATCTTCTGGCGCGGGCCAGGGCGGTGGAGACAACCGCGTTCGTCGTGGCCGCAGCGCAGACCGGCCGGCACGAGGATGGTCGCACCACCTATGGCCATAGTCTGGTCGTCGATCCCTGGGGCGAGGTGTTGCTCGATATGGGCGAGACACCGGGCATCGCGATTTGCGACATCGATCTGGATCGCATCGCCGACATTCGCCGTCGCCTTCCCTCCCGCGCGCATCGTACCCATATCGGCTGACCATGATCGTCTATGATTTGAAATGCGGCCGGGACCATGTGTTCGAGGCATGGTTCGGCGATGCGGAGGCCTTTGCCGACCAGCAGGATCGCGGCCTCCTCTCCTGCCCGATCTGCGACGATGCCGAGATCGCCCGGTTGCCGAGCCTGCTCAGCATCGGCGGCAAAGCACCGGTCGGCGCGGCAGACATACCTGCTTCCACGCCGGCACCGGCGGCTGTCGAAGCCGAAACCGAAACAGCATCCGCCCCTGCTCCAGAAGAAAGTCCGACAGACGTCTCGCCGGAGAAGGTCAAGGCGGCGCTGCGGACCATCGCCAAGGCCGAGGCCGAGGCGGTCGCGAACAGCGACTATGTCGGCCCGCGCTTCGCCGAAGAGGCGCGCGCCATGCACTACGGCGAACAGGACGCGCGGCCGATCTATGGAGAGACGGAACGGCACGAAGCGAAGGCACTCGCCGAAGAGGGCATCAAGGCGGCGCCGCTCCTCTTTCCACCGAAGAAACGCGCGGATGCTTGACGATGCCATGCGGACCGGATCAGAGGTTCACCGCACGCGCCCGTAGCTCAGTCGGATAGAGCACCAGATTCCTAATCTGGGGGCCACAGGTTCGAATCCTGTCGGGCGCGCCATTTCAGTTCCAAAGTGGGCACGCCGCCCGCCGCCGTTTGTGCGCTGGCGGCAGTGAGTGTTTTGAGGAGCGCGGTGCGCGAGCCCATGATGCGCGCTTCGGTCTTGTCTATCACCTCGATGCGCTGAGCGACGGCGCGGAGATGATCGCG
>JBCCAC010000434.1:0-1529 GCA_039815015.1 Pseudomonadota bacterium
CCATTTCGCCAGCCTTGAAAAGCCCGACCTGTTCCTGGCGGATGTCCGAAAATTCGCGGCAGGTCTCGGCTGATCATCAGCGAACGAAACGCTTAGCGGCCGACGGAAACCGGCCTTGTTGTATCACTGGCGCATATTAGACTTCTTCTCAGCGAAGGAGGTGCGCCATGCACCATCATGCCCTCATAATCGCCTTTGCGGCGACACTATGCACTGGCGCGAACGCTCAGGACGCGGGCGCCGATCTGCAAACGGCTGACGAAACGACCAAGTCCATCGCGGCAACCGATATCGCCGAGACGCCCCGCTCGCTCGAAGATCTGAAAGCGGATTTCGCCGCCTGCCTGGCGCGGGAATGCGCCCCGGCCGACGATATCGAGGCCAGTCTCGCCTATGCCGAAGACCTGTTCGTGACCGGAGATATCCGGGCGGCACGCGCCATTCTGGCGAAGACCATCGAACGCAACGAAACCGCTGCTGCGGAAAATCCCGAACCCATGTCTGGTCTTTATCGCGCCAGCGCCCGCTTGGCGGAACAACTCGGCGATCTCGATGCCGCGCGACAAGATCTGACCCGAATGCGTGACGTCCTACGGGATCATGATGCGGCGAACATAGAGGGCCGCCTCACCACCGAAATTGAACTGGCGGACGGAATGCGCAAAGTGGCCGACTGGATGGCGGCCGAGGACGGCTACCGGCACGCCTTGCAGCTCGCGCTGGAGAATCAGCATACAAGAATGCAGGCATTGGCGACCATGCGGCTCGCCGATACGCTGATGCACGCGCCGGTCGACCTGAGCATCGTCGACGCCGATCCCTATAAAGCCAGGCGCGCGCGAATTGCCGAAGCCCGGGAGATTCTCGGCAGTCTTCTGGCAAGCCCACCGCTGAACGCCGATCATCTCGTGACCAAAGCCAGGCTGATGGCGATATGCGTGGATCGTGAAGCCGTAATCCTGACGAGCGCTGCCGCAGAGGCCGCGCTCGACGACGTTGTTGCTGAAATGGCCGCGCTGCCTCCCAGCCCGACACCGACGCTGGTTCACCAGCCCGGCATCGTAACCGGCGTCGAGCCCAATTTTACGCAAGGGGTTGGACGACCCGACGACAAGATTGGCGGAGAGGAGGACTGGGTCGACGTCCGCTACCGAATCGACATGGACGGTCGCGTCACCGATGTCGAAACGCTGCAATCATCAGGCGCCGCCGACTGGCCCGGCCGAGTGCTGACCGCCATTCGCGGACGACGCTACGTTCCGCCGATCGAACCTGACCAGTTTTCGCCTGGGAATGTCCGCTTGGAACGGATCACGCGCGTTTTCGACATCGAACCCGTTCCGCGCCATGGTACAAACGTTCGCGTAAGGTCGGGCAGGGCATCGGTGCGTTCAGTGGATCTTACACCGAAAAATGAGGATGCGGATGATAAACAGTCACTTGTCGTAGCGCAGTCTAGCCAATAATATTGAACATCTCTGACATCTATTATACTTTGCCAGGACACATCCAATATGGCGAAACACTCC
>JBCCAC010000047.1:0-10686 GCA_039815015.1 Pseudomonadota bacterium
CATCCCCCGAGTAAACCCTCAAGTCGGCCCCGACGTTGACGACCGCCAAGCAGTTGACGCGCCTGTCGCGAGGCAAGGGACGACAAGACTTCAACTAGGGCAGCCACGTCGGCTAAATCGACAGCAACCGGCTTCATAACTCACGGTAGAGCACACCCTTGGTAAGGGTGAGGCCGAGAGTTCGATCCTCTCCGGCAGCACCATCCGCATTTCGCCCGCGCCGTTCACCGGATCTGAATTTGCGGTTTGGCATGGTGCCGCTATCAAAGCGTCAGTCGCCATATCCGGACCGTATCGTTCATGATTTTGCCCATGCCTGCACCCCTGGCCTCCCGGTCGTCGCCGTCCCTTTATCTGGCACTCGCGGCCGCGTTGACAGCGACGGCGATACCGGATCAGACATTGGCGCAGGCGACGCCGGAACAGCTGGTCGACGAGTATGAGGCGGCACAGCGCGCCGGTGAACTGGCGGGCACGGTCGAACCCGAAGACGACCGGTCGGCGAGCGAAAAGCTCTACACCGCCATCGCCGAGAACCGGAACGGCACCGCCATCGACCGTCTGGTCGGCGGTGTCCTCACCGAACTCGATGTCGATTGCCCGGCGATCGAACGCTATCAGACGTTCAGCACGACCGCCTCCTATGTCTCCATGAAGATCAAGTGCGCCGATCGGCCGGTCTACGCGCTGACCATCGGCCCTGTCGGCTTCGGCGTCATCTCGGGCGGCGACGGCTCCATCGACCGCATGGATCCCGAACAGGGCGACATTCGGATCGTGCGGGGGGAGGCACCGCCGCCACGCCGGGTCGCCCGGCCAGGCCCGTCGCTCAACCTGATAACGCTCGCCGTGTTCGGGGTCGCGCTCATCGGCGGCGTTGGCGGACTCATCTGGTACTGGACACGGCGCCACCGCATCATCGCGCCTTGGAAAGGCCTCAGGAGCGAGGACAAGGACCGGATGCTGGACGAGTCGGAGGAGATCTGGCCCGGCGTCTTCCATCATCCGGGCGGCATGTGGATCGCGCGCGGTCGCCGCGGCAAGCGCCGCCTCTTCCGGAATCAGCTGTTCGCCATGGCCTATGCGCGGCACAATCTGAAACTGTTTCAGGTCAGGTAGGACGCGCCTGGCGTGATCCGGCGACGAAGACCGTCAGGCTGATCAGCGCAATCAGGCCGGCAAACCCGAACGCCGCGCCCGGCAGGAAAACGGGCGCGCCCTCTGCCGTGAACAGGAAGAATATCCAGGTGAACAGCGGCGGGCCGACGATCGAGGCGAGGCTCGACAGGCTGGCGACCGCGCCCTGCAATTCGCCCTGGCTGTCGTCGGAAACGGCGCGGCTCATCAGCCCGTTGATCGACGGCTGTACGAGCCCTTGCAACGAGCCGAGCGCGATCGCCACCGGCACCCAGATGGGATCGCGCATCAACAGATACATGACGGTGCCCCCCGACATGCAGAAGACGCCCGTGATCACGGCGCGCCGCTCGCCGAGACGCGGTACGACGATGCGGATGACGCCGCCCTGGACGATGGCGCTCGATATGCCGACGAGGGCGAGCGAATAGCCGATCATGTCCGCGCCCCAGCCGAACGCCGTCTTGCCATAGAACGCCCAGATGATCGGATAGACCATGTGCGCCGTCATCCACAGGAAGAGCGCCGCCGCGTACCAGAGCACGATCGGATTCTGACCGCCCAGCCCTTTCAGCCCGGCAACCGCGTTGGAGCGCCACAGGGAAAATGGCCGCCGCCGCTCCGGCGGCAGGCTCTCCTTCAGGAACAGGAAGCCGAACGCCGCATTCGCAAGCGCCAGTGCGCCGGCCGCGAAGAAGGGCAGCCGGATCTCGATATCGCCAAGGACGCCGCCAAGGGCCGGACCGACGATGAATCCCAGGCCGAACGCAGTCCCGATCAGGCCGAAATTCTGCGCGCGGGTGTCCGGGCGCGATACGTCGGCGACATAGGCATAGGCAGCACTGAAGCTCGCCCCCGTAATGCCGGCGATGATCCGCCCGACGAACAGCCAGATCAGCGTCGGTGCCAGCCCCATCAGCGCGTAGTTGACCGAATAGGCGAGAAGCGTCGCCAGCAGGATCGGTCGCCGGCCATAGCGGTCGGACAGATTGCCGATGATCGGTCCGAACACGAACTGCATCGCCGCATAGACGACCGCCAGCCAGCCGGCATCGACGGCGGCCGCGGCGACGCCATCGCCGGTCAGCTCGACGATCAGATCCGGCAGGACCGGCATGATGATCCCGAAGCCGACCATGTCGATCAGGACGAGCGCGAAGACGAACGCCAGCGACCCGCGGCTTGCCGGAACGGCGTTCATCGTGGCGGCGGTCCCGGACATGAGCGGTCCTTAGGGTGCAGACCCATGAATGGGAATGCACCCTGGAAGCGTGGCAGGCACACGCAAGCGGGGTCTTGTCGCAACCGCTGTTGTTCGCCGCGCCTCCCCTGTTCTAGGAACGGGAACATGGGCAGCCTTCCCAACCTCTTGACCCTGTCGCGCATTCTGATGGTGCCGGTCCTCATCCTCATCATGTGGAAGGCCGGCTGGCAGGGCTATCTGGCGGCGTTCATTCTCTATTGTCTGGCGGGCGCGACGGACTGGTTCGACGGCTATCTCGCGCGCTCGCAGGGGTCCGTTTCCAAACTCGGCCAGTTTCTCGACCCCATCGCCGACAAGATCATGGTGGCCGCCACCATCGTCATGCTGATCGAGAACGACATCGTGAACAACTGGCTGACCGTCGCGGCGCTCATCATTCTCCTCAGGGAAATCGTCGTCAGCGGCCTGCGCGAATTTCTGGGCGGCGTGCAGATTTCCGTCCCCGTCTCCCGTCTCGCCAAGTGGAAGACGGCGGCGCAGATGGTCGCGCTGGGCGCGCTCATTCTGGAAGGGTTCGCGGCGCAGAAGGCGGACTGGCTGCCGGCCTATGAGGTTGGCGCGATCGGCCTCGTCATCGCAGCGATCCTGACCCTCATCACCGGCTATGACTATCTGCGGGTCGGCCTGCAGCACATGGACTGACGCGCCGTGCAGCTTCGTCTTCTCTATTTCGCATGGGTGCGCGAAGCCCTCGGCAGGGGCGAGGAGGTCCGCGATTTTCCATCCGGTGTGACGACGATCGCCGACGTGCTCTCTGCGCTGTCGCAGTATGACGAGCGCTATGCCGGCGCCTTCGCCGCGCCGGAACGGCTACGCTTCGCACTCGATCAGGTCTACGCCGGGCCGGAAACGCCGATCAGGGACGGCGGCGAACTCGGCATCTTCCCGCCCGTTACCGGTGGCTGATCGGGTCATCGAAACGCGTGTGCAGACGGCACCGTTCGATGCCGGCGCGGAATGTGCGGCGCTGGTCAGGGACGGGATCGTCGGCGCGGTGGTCAGCTTTACCGGCCATGTCCGCGGCAGCGCCGGCGACGTTCTGGAACTGCAGCATTATCCCGGCATGACCGAAGGGCAGATCGCGGCGATCGCCGACGAGGCCGCCCGCCGCTGGGATCTGACCGGCGGGCTGGTCATCCATCGCCATGGCCCGCTGCCGGTCGGCGCCCCCATCGTCCTTGTCGCGGTCGCATCGCGGCATCGCGGCGACGCGTTTCGCGCCGCGGAATTCCTGATCGACTGGCTGAAAGTGAAAGCCCCCTTCTGGAAGAAAGAGGGCGATCGCTGGGTCGAAGCGCAGGCGGCGGACGATGCGGCGGCGGCAGGCTGGCAGTAGGCGGACAGTAGGCGGGCATGAAAACGGGCGCGATTTCGTGACCGCGCTCGTTTCACGTATCAATCGCGCGCCTTACGCGGCGAAGCGCGTCTCGACCGTATGATCCCGGGCTTCATCACGCGCACTGTCGCCGAAAATGGCCGACGCCATCTCCTTCATGAACGAGCCGGTTCCGGCCTCCCAGATTTCCGCGCGGGCAAGATCCATCCGCATCAGCACGAGATCCGGGTCGTCGCGACCGCCCTCGTACCAGGCCGACACCATCGGCGAGAAGAACTTGTCGATCTTCGCCGGATCATTGTCGATCGACAGCTGGCCGTGGACGCTGGCGAACAGGTCGTGGCCCTTCGCGGCATAGCTGATCACGGCGTCGGAATATCCGGCGTTCAGACCTTTCACATAGCCGTTCTGGCGCGAGGTGAAGAAGAACAGCTGGTCGCAATAATCATCGTCGAACTGCGCCGTCATCGGCTGCGAATGTGCCCGGTCGGCGCCCGACAGGGCCAGCATGACGAAGGGGCTGTCCTCCAGCTCGCCCCAGAACTTGCGCTTGAAATCGATATCGGCGGCCATGATGAAGTCTCCTCGTCTTTTCAAATAGGTAACTATCATTGCGAACGCCCCGCGCGCCGCAATCGTTCCCATATCGCGGCGGAAATCACGGCGCCGGGCCCTGCCAGACCGATGTCAGGGCGGCGCCGGCGGGCCTGGATCACCGGCAAAGGCATAGGCAGGGGTCGCCGACCGCGCTAACGGCATGACGATACGCTAAAGCAGGCGCAGCAGGAGGGGACCGGCATATGATGAAAACGATGGATCGCAGGACGATACTTGGCGGCGGCGCGTCGCTATTCGGTCTTCTGGTACTGCCGGGCTGCGCGCAACGTATCGCGGACGACACCGTCGTTACTGCCGCCGCGACCGGCAGCAGCGCGGGTCTCGATGGCGTCGCGGACGGACTTCTGACCGACTATCCCGAGGGCGCGACATCGCTCGGCCTCGACAAGGGCCTTCGCGCGCCCTTGCAGCACATGCTCACGGATCGCAGTCCGGCTGGCGTGGCGGGGCGCGCCGATGCCGCGAAGGCAAGACTGTCCGCGGTTCGCGAACTCCTGCCGACGCTCGATGGCGCCCCGCGCCTCGATGCCGAAGTCGTCGTAGCGGCGCATGAACTCGCCGTCGAAGGCTATGCCTTCGGGTTCGGCGACACGGTCAATCTCGACCCGGTCTATGGCTACCGCAACGGCCCCTATGTGGTGGCGCAGAATATGGGCGCCTTCGTCGAAACGCCGGATTTCCTCGTCAGCACGCATCGCATCGAAACGGCGGACGATGTCGAGGCCTATGTCGACCGTGTCCGCGAATATGCCCGGCAGGTCGCGGGCGAAACCGAACGGCTGCGCGCGGACCGGGCAAGCGGCATCGTCGCGCCCGATTTCATTCTCGACAAGACGCTGGCGACCCTGCGCGGCGGCCTGACCCAGGCGCCGTCCGAAACCCTGTTGGTGACGAGGCTCGCCGAAAAGATGGCCAAGGCCAGCCTGCCCCCCGGCGCCGAGGACAGCGTCGCCACGCTTCTCGATGCCGAGGTCAAACCCGCACTCGCCGCGCAGGTCGAAGAGCTCGAACGCCACCGCGCCGTGGCGACGTCCACGGCGGGCGTCGGTGCGCTCGCAAATGGCGAGGCCTATTATGACTGGGCATTGCGGGCCGGCACAACGACCACGCTATCGCCGCAGGAAGTGCACGCCCTCGGCCGGGAAAAGCTGCGCGAGGTGCAGGACCGTATGGACCGGATCCTGAAGGCGAATGGCCTCACCACCGGTACTGTGGGCGCGCGCATGGCGGCGCTCGGCGAGCGGCCGGACCAGATTTATCCGAACACCGACGCCGGTCGCGCCGATCTTCTCGCCTATCTGAGGCGGCTGACCGATGACATGCGCGCCAAGATGCCGCTCATGTTCAACACGCTCGTCCCGGGCTTTCTGGAGATCGTCCGCGTACCGCCGGAGATCGAGGTTGGCGCGCCGGGCGGATCGGCGGCGCCCGGTTCGATCGACGGCACCCAGCCGGGCCGCTACAATATCAACCTGCGCGATACCGCGTTGCAGCCGAAATTCGGCCTGCCCACGCTAACCTATCACGAGGCCATTCCGGGCCATGTCTGGCAGGGCGAATACACCTTCAAGCAGCCGCTGGTCAGGACGCTTCTCGCCTTCAACGCCTATTCGGAGGGGTGGGCGCTTTATGCCGAACAGCTGGCGGACGAACTCGGCGCCTATGAAGGCGATCCGTTCGGTGAACTCGGCTATCTGCAGGCGAACGCTTTCCGCTGTTGCCGTCTGGTCGTCGACACGGGCCTGCACGCCATGGGCTGGTCGCGCGAACGCGCGATCCAGTGGTTCGTGGAAAATAACGGCTCGTCACGCGGCGAGGTGGAAAGCGAGATCGACCGCTACTGCGTCTGGCCGGGCCAGGCCTGCGGCTACAAGGTCGGCGAGATCGCCATCAACCGCGCCCGCGACCGCGCACGGACGGCACTAGGCGACCGCTTCGACATTCGCGCCTTCAACGACGCCGTCGTCCTGGGCGGCGCCGTGCCGATGACGGTCCTGGACGGGGTCATCGACCGGTATATCGCGGGCGCGAGCGGCGCTGGGTAACAGTGGCCGGGTGACGGCTGGGTGATAGCGTCGGCGCGATGGTAGCAGCCCGCAATGGCGGGTGAGAGGGGACCATGTGCGACGCGGAGATCCCGGCGGACTGAACGAAACGCGGCTGCGTCGGTTCTCGTGTGCCCTCTCCGCTCCGTCATTCCCGCGCAGGCGGGGATCCATGCCCCTTCAGTCTGGGTCTCGCGCGCATTCGTTGCCGCCCGCGCATATTCTCTGCCGTCGAAGCACGAATGGATCCCCGCCTGCGCGGGGATGACAATCGTTAAGGTGTAGACAGCGACATGGCACGCGCCTCATCGCTCTCTACCCCTGACGTTTCCGTCTGGCGCCTACAGGACCTCGAACAGACCCGCTGCGCCCATGCCGCCGCCGACGCACATTGTGACGCAGACATATTTCGCGCCGCGGCGCTTGCCCTCGATCAGGGCGTGGCCGGTCATCCGGGCGCCCGACATGCCATAGGGATGGCCGACGCTGATGGCGCCGCCGTTGACGTTCAGAATATCATTGGGAATGCCGAGCTTGTCGCGGCAGTAGAGAACCTGCACGGCGAACGCCTCGTTCAGTTCCCACAGGCCGACATCGTCCATCTTGACGCCGGTCCGCTCCAGAAGCTTTGGAATGGCGTAGACCGGGCCGATGCCCATTTCATCGGGTTCCAGCCCGGCAGCGGCCATGCCGACATAGCGGCCAAGCGGGGTCAGGCCTTTCTTCTCGGCAAGTTTTTCGTTCATCAGCACCGAGGCCGAGGCGCCGTCCGACAGTTGCGACGCATTGCCGGCGGTAATGGTCTTGTCCGGCCCCAGAACGGGCTGCAGTCCCTTCAGGCCTTCCAGCGTCGTTTCCGGCCGGTTCCCCTCGTCCTTTTCCAGCGTGACTTCGCGCTCGGAAATCTCGCCGGTTTCCTTGTTCTTCATCATCATCTTGCGCGTTAGCGGCACGATCTCGTCGTCGAACTTGCCGGCCTGCTGCGCCGCCGCCGTGCGCTCCTGCGACTGGAGGCCGTATTCGTCCATCGCATCACGCGAAATGCCATAGCGCTCCGCCACGACTTCGGCGGTTTGCAGCATCGGCATGTAAACGTCGCCATGCATCGCGACGAGCTCCTCGTCCGGCTGCACACGCATGTCGGGCGTCTGCACCATGGAGATTGATTCGACGCCGCCACCGATGGCGACGTCCATACCATCGACGATGATCTGCTTCGCCGCCGTCGAAATGGCCATCAGGCCCGAAGCGCACTGGCGGTCGAGCGACATGCCGGAAACCGTGGTCGGCAGACCGCCACGCAGCGCCGCCAGCCGTCCGATATTGGGTGACTGGACGCCCTGTTGCATGGCCGCGCCGATGATCACATCGTCGACCTCCGCCCCGTCGATCTTGGCACGCTTGACGGCGTGTTCGATGGCATGGCCGGCAAGCGTCGGCGACGGGGTGTTGTTGAACGCCCCGCGATAAGCGCGGCCGATGGGCGTGCGGGCGGTGGAGACGATGACGGCTGAGCGCATGGGCTGGGTTTCCTTGATGTTGACGAGCGGACGGCCCGGCGGGGATGAAAACTGGTTATCGATGCCAACTCACACGTAGGTGAGAGAGATCCATTCCGCCTTCAGCGCCGGCTTTTCCTCGCCCTCGATTTCGACGGTGACGTCGTAGATCATCTGCAGAATACCGCGGCCGCGCTCCTTCACTTCCTTCGCGACGAAGATGCCGCGTACGCGCTTGCCGCTCTTGACGGGCGCCATGAAGCGGACCTTGTTCAGCCCGTAATTGACGCCCATCTTCGCGCCCTCGACACCGGGCAGGCATTCGAAGCCCATGCCGGCGAGCAGCGACAGGGTCAGGAAACCATGGGCGATGGTCTGGCCGAACGGCGTCTTTGCCGCGGCTTCCGGATTGACGTGGATGAACTGATGGTCGTTCGTCGCGTCGGCGAACTGATTGATGCGGTCCTGCGTCACTTCCATCCAGTCCGAGCGGCCGATCTCCTTGCCTTCCAGTGCCTTGAAGTCGTCCACGCTGATCGCTTTACGCGCCATATTTGCTCCTTGGATATACTCGTCTAATTGCCGGCCTTCCCTAGGCCTCGCGCGGCGGATTTCAAACCTATGACTTCTTACCTCGACGAGATGCGGGCGCTGCACCGGGCACCGGAACCGGATGTCCTCGCCGGCCTGATCGATGCCGCACGTGTCACGCCTGCCGAACGCGGCGGTATCGAACACCGGGCCCGTGCGCTGCTCGCCGATCTGAAACATGCCGAGCGCGAATCCTGGGTCGCGAAATTCCTGCACGAATACCGCCTCAACACGGACGAAGGCGTCGCCCTCCTCGCGTTGGCCGAAGCGTTTCTGCGCGTTCCCGACGACCGTACGCGCGATCTTCTGATCGCGGACAAGCTCGGCGACGCCAACTGGACCGCGCACAAGGGGGCCAGCGATTCGCAGCTGGTCAATTCCGCCACCTGGGGCCTCGTCGTGACGCGCGCGCTCGTCGGCGACGAGGCGAAGCGCAGCGCGCTGACCCGGCTGATCGGGCGAACATCGGAACCCTTCGTGCGCGGTGCGGTCGCGGCAGCGATGAAGGTCATGGGCCAGGTCTTCGTCATGGGCCGGACCATCAACGAGGCGCTCGTCCGCATGGAGCGGCCGGAACATCGCGGCTTCACGGCCAGCTTCGACATGCTGGGCGAGGCCGCGCGCACCTTCGCCGACGCCGGACGCTATTACGATGCCTATGCTGCCGCGATCGACCGGCTGGGCGCGTCGAACCGCGATCATGGCCATTCGATCTCCGTCAAGCTGTCGGCGCTCCATCCGCGCTACGAGACCGCACAGGCCGCCCGCTGCGTACCGGCACTGTCCGAAATGCTGGTGGCGCTCGCCGACCGCGCCGCGAATGCGGGTATCGGTCTGACCGTCGATGCCGAGGAATCCGAGCGGTTGAAGATTTCGCTCGACGTCATCGCCGAAACGGCACGCGCCCCCGCGCTGGCGGGATGGGACGGCCTCGGCATGGCGGTGCAGGCCTATTCGAAGCGCGCGCGTCCCGTGATCGGCTGGGCGAACGCGCTCGGCGTCGAAACCGGCCGCACGCTCGCCGTCCGGCTGGTGAAGGGTGCCTATTGGGATACGGAGATCAAGCATACGCAGCAGGCCGGTCTTGCCGACTATCCGCTGTTCACCCGCAAACCGGCGACCGACGTCTCCTATCTCGCCTGCGCGCGCGACATGCTGGCGGCGTCCAACATCCGCCCGGCCTTCGCCAGCCACAATGCGCTTACCGTCGCGACGATTCTGGAATGGGCGGGCGACCGGCGCGATTTCGAATTCCAGCGCCTGCACGGCATGGGCGAAGGGCTGTACGACCGGCTGGTGCGCGACGACGGCCATCGCTGCCGCATCTACGCGCCCGTCGGCGGCCATAGCGACCTCCTCGCCTATCTGGTGCGGCGGCTTCTGGAAAACGGCGCGAATTCCAGCTTCGTTCATCAGCTGGCCGACGATCGCATCAGCGCCGACGATCTTCTGGCGGACCCGGTCGCCAAGATCGAAGCGGTCGGGATGAGCCCGCATCCCGCCATTCCGGCACCGACCCATGTCTTCCAGCCGGCGCGCGCCAATTCGGTCGGGATCGACCTCGACGATTCCGTGATCCTGCGAGAGACCGAGACCGCCATACGCGCCGCCATTCTGCCCCCAGCGCCCGCTATGGCCCGCACCACGGATGTGGGGCGCATGGTGGAAATCGCCGCGAATGCGGCGGACGGCTGGTCGGCGGTGCCGGTCGAAACCCGCGCCTGCGCGCTCGAACGCCTCGCCGATCTGATGCAGGCCGACATGCTGCCGCTCGTCGCGCTTTGCGTGCACGAAGCCCGGAAAACCTATGGCGACGCCGTGGACGAGGTGCGCGAGGCCATCGATTTCTGCCGCTATTACGCCAACCGCGCGCGCACGGATTTCCAGCCGGACGATCTGCCGAGCGTCACCGGCGAGACCAACACGCTGACGCTGGCCGGCCGCGGCGTCTTCGCCTGTGTCGCCCCATGGAATTTTCCACTGGCGATCTTCACCGGCCAGGTCGCCGCTGCGCTCGTCGCGGGCAATGCGGTCGTCGCAAAGCCGGCACCGCAGACACCCCGCATCGCCGCGCATGCCGTTACCCTGGCGCACCGGGCCGGCATTCCGAAGGACGTGCTGCAGCTGGCACCCGGTGGCGGCGAAACCGGCGAGGCGCTGGTCGCGGATCCACGGATCATGGGCGTCGCGTTCACC
>JBCCAC010000078.1:0-8748 GCA_039815015.1 Pseudomonadota bacterium
CCCGTGAGCAGTGCGCAGGCCCGGGGCCGGAGCATCACTTCCTCATCAACCCCTACAATCTGATGTTCGAGGAGATCACCGCCTCTTCGCTCGTCAAGATCGACGTCGACGGGCAGCCGGTCGTCGAGACGCCCTATCTCGTCAATCCGGCGGGCTTCACCATCCATTCGGCGATCCACATGGCGCGCGAGGATGCGCATGCGGTCCTACACCTCCATACGCCGCACGGTCAGGCGGTCAGCGCCATGGCGGAGGGCCTCCTGCCGCACACGCAGACGGCGATGATCGCCAAGCACGGCGTCGCCTACCATGATTATGAGGGCATCGCGACCGACCTGGAGGAGCGCGATCGCCTGGTGGCGGACATCGGCGACAAGCACGCCATGATCCTCAGAAACCACGGCACGCTGACCGTGGGCGAGACGGTCGCCGATGCGTTCTTGCGCATGTATTTCCTCGAACGCGCCTGCGAGGCGCAGGTCTATATGCTGTCGGCAGGCCGCGACAATCTGAACAATCCGCCGCAGGGGACGGAGCGCAAGGTCGCCGAGCAGACGGCGCCCGAAGGCATGAAGATGGTCAGCCAGATGCTCGCCTGGCCGGCGCTGCTCAGGAAGCTGGACCGGATCGATCCGAGCTTCCGGGACTAAACATTATTCCATTCTCGTGTCGGAATGATTCTTTTGCGAGCGTGACATGAACATCTTTGAGGATCGCATCGCCGTCGTCACCGGCGGCGGTGATGGTATCGGGGCGGCGCTCTCCCGGGAACTGGCGGCACGCGGCGCCCGCGTTGCTGTCGTCGATATTCGCGAGGAGGCCGCGCACGCCGTCGCCGACGATATCGGCACCGCGGCGCAGGCCTATGCCTGTGACATTTCCGACCGCAACGCCGTCGCGACGCTCGCCGAAACCGTCGTGCAGGATTTCGGGGCCGTCCATATGCTGTTCGCCAATGCGGGTATCGGCATCGCGTCCGGGTTTCTGGCGGCGCGCGAGCGGGCGCTCGACTGGATCGTCGGGGTCAACGTGACCGGCACGCTCGATACGCTGCGCGCATTCTATCCGCATATCGAAACAGCGGAGGGCGAACGCGCCATGGTTGTCACCGCCTCGTCCGCCAGTCTGATGTCGCCCGACGGGCCGCTGAGCGCCTATGGCGGCTCGAAACACATGTCGATGGGCATTGCCGAGGCGCTGCGGGCCGAGTTGGCACCGACGGACATTCGCGCCGGCGTCCTCTGTCCCGGTCTTGTCAATACGCCGATCTGGGACGGCGCAAAGGCACGGCCCGACCGCTTCGGCGGGGTTCGTCACGCGCCGGTGGACGCCGGAAAGGCGTGGGAAGCCGGCATGACCGCCGACCATGTCGCGAAAACGGCGCTCGACGGTCTGGCGGCGGGCGAATTCTATCTGATCGTCCCCGATCCGCGCACTCGTGCCGGCTTCGATGCGCGCAGCGAGGCCATTGCCGCCGCGATCGACCGTGTGCCACCGGCGGGCGACACGCGGGAATAGAAGCGGCCTCAGGCGGCCTCAGCTTCCAGTTCGGTCTCGACGGCCACCCGGTTCCGGCCGGTCTGCTTGGCGTGATAGAGCGCCGCGTCGGCGCGCTCGATCAAATCGTCCATATCTTCGCCGGCGCGCATCTGCGCGATGCCGAGCGACAGGGTGATGCGGCCGACCTCCTTGCCGCTGCCCTTCGCACGCACGCGCCGCGACGCGATGAAATCGCGTACCTTCTCGCTGATCTCGTGCGCGCCGGCCAGATCGCGCGCTGGGAAGGCGATGACGAACTCCTCGCCGCCATAGCGGGCCGGATAGCCATTGCCATGGCACAGTTTTTCGAGGCTCTGGCCGATCAGGCGCAGCACCTCATCGCCCAGGCGATGGCCCCATTCGTCATTGAACGACTTGAAGTGATCGACGTCGCAAAAGGCGACCGACAGGGGCCGGTGTTCAGCCTCCGCGCGCGCCATCTGCGCCGCGAGATAGGTCTGGAACGCCTTGCGATTGGCAAGGCCTGTCAGCGTGTCGGTACGGCTTTCCGACTGCGCCACCACCAGATCCTGCTTCAGCGAGGAAATTTCGCCGGTCGAGGCCGCGAGGCGTTTTTCCAGAAGCTCGGTCTTTTCGATCATCGCGGATGTGGCGCTGATCATCTCCGAAAGCAGCTGCGTGCCGCTGCCATCGTCGGCCTGCATGCCCTCGCGGCCGGCCTGCAACGCTTCGGAATAGGTGCGTGCATCCGCGTCGGCATGTTCGACATAACTGCCCATTTCGCCCAGCTGTGCCTGCGTTTTCGCCAGAAGTTCGGCAAGATCCGGCTCGACGCGCGCGCCGTACAGCTCGCGGCGGATATTCTCCATGGCGCGCGTCGAGACGCGCCCCATCGTCCGCATCACCGCATCGACCGCCTCGGTCAGATCGGGGTCGGACCGCGTCGCATACCGGTACCAGAACTCGTAATTCGCCGGCGTCGGCTGAATGCCGCCTGCGTCCATATAGGTCCGGATCCGGTCGAGAAGATGTACCGTTTTCGCCATGCGTCCATGCGTCGAGAACCAATTCGCACATTATAGGCAGGCGGGGTTAAGGATAGGTTGGGGCGATTTCGCCCGAATATTATTGTGAAGCGGCCTAGCGACTAAGAAAGTCCGGCACCGGACCGTTCCAGTCCTTGCTGGCGTCGGGGGCCAGGTCGACGGTCTCTTCCCGTGCCCGCTTCGGGCGGGGCTTATCCGTTTTGCCGGCGCTCGTTTTTGCGACGGACTTGGGCGGTTTCGTCTCGCCGTCCGTTGCCCTGGCCTTGCCGCGTCTGGGCTTCGCGTCCGCCCGTTTCGGGGCCTCGCCAGCATCATCGTCGGCCTTGGCCGGTTTTGCCGCCGTCCCGGCGCGGGGGATCTTCTGGCCGATCAGCTTTTCGATATCGGCGACGAGGTCCACGTCCGACGGTGCGGCGAAGGTGAACGCCTTGCCGGTCGCCCCGGCGCGTCCCGTACGCCCGATGCGGTGGACATAATCCTCCGCGTTGAACGGCACGTCATAATTGAAGACGTGGCTGACACCCTTGATGTCCAGCCCGCGCGCGGCGACGTCGGAGGCGACGAGGATGTTGACCTTGTCGGCCTTGAATTCGTCCATCGTCGCCATGCGGTCGCGCTGTTCCATGTCGCCATGGATCTGGCCGACCCGAAAGCCGTCCTTCTTCAGCCCGTCGACCAGCGCCTTGATGTCCTTCTTACGGTTGCAGAAGACGATCGCGCTGGTGACGTCGTCCGCTTTCAGGAGCTTCTTCAGCGCCGTGCGTTTCGTGCGCGGCGTCACCTCGACCAGCGCCTGTTCGATATTCTCGTTAGTGGAGGCTTGGCGCGCGACCTCGATCTGCTTCGGCGACGACATGAACTGGTCGGCCAGTTTCTTGATCGGCGGCGCCATCGTCGCAGAGAAAAGGAGCGTTTGACGGCTCTTCCCCAAGAGGCTGCAGATGCGCTCGACGTCCGGGATGAAGCCCATGTCGAGCATGCGGTCGGCTTCGTCGATGACCAGGATATCGACGCCCGAAAGCAGGATCTTGCCGCGCTCGAACTGATCGAGCAGCCGCCCCGGCGTCGCGATCAGAACATCGACGCCCTTCTCCAGGATCTTGTTCTGGTCGGCGAAGCCCACGCCGCCGATCAGCAGCGCCATGGCGAGCTTGTGGTTCTTGCCGTACTTCTCGAAATTTTCCGCGACCTGCACCGCCAGCTCGCGCGTCGGTGCGATAATGAGCGAACGCGGCATGCGCGCGCGGCTGCGCCCTTCGCCCAATATGTCGATCATCGGCAGGACGAAGCTGGCCGTCTTGCCCGTGCCGGTCTGCGCGACGCCGACGACGTCCTTGCCCATCAGGACGAGCGGGATCGCCTGCCGCTGGATGTCTGTCGGTTCGCTGTAGCCAGAGTCGGCGACGGCGGACAGCAGGTCGTCCGAAAGGTGTAGGGCGGAAAAGCTCAAGCGTTGGAATCCAGAGGGGCGCCAAAGAACGCGGCGTCTGGCGCGGCCTTCGACCGCGGGGCCCGTCAAGTCAAGGGAGGAGCATCGGTGCCGGTCGATGCCGGACGCCTTGTTTCAGGCTCAGGCACCTTCAGGCTCAGGCACCTTCAGGCTCAGGCACCTTCAGGTTCAGGCACGGCCGCCGCGCCAGATCGAGACCGGTGCCGTATCGGATGCACCGCGCTCCGCTACCGAACAGCGACGCGGCTTGCGGTCGAGGTCGAGGCAAAGCCGAATTTCCTCCAGCCAGCCGCGCCGGTTGAGGTCGATGCCGATCATATCGCCGGTCCAGCCCGGGTTTGTCGCGACGAACGCCGCCCGCACGCCGGCGGCACTCAGACCGTCCTGGCGGCTCAGCGCGAACAGGTCCGGCGGCGCGACCGCTGCCCAGAGCGCTGCCGTATCGGCGAAATAGGCGCGCGGCTCGTCCCAGGCGCAGGTGCCGTGTGCCCGCCATTGATGCTGCATCAGGCTGGCCGATGGCATCATGCAGAAATTTTCCTGCATCAGCGCCGCCGGCACCGGCTCGGCGCGCGTGCACGAGCGCGGGTGCGGCCGCGCCGCCGCCTGCGGCCAGAGGCCATGGACGATCAGGCCGAAGCGATTGTCGACGCATTGTCCACGGCTCGCGGGATCGTCGGCGCGAAAGCGGCAATATTCCGGCGACCAGGACAGAGCGAGAAGATAGCCGGTCACTGGCGCGTCGGGGCGATCGTCGGGCGGAGTTGCCACCGCCGCGCTCGCAAGATCATCGGGCACATCGCAGCCGGCATCGGCCGCTTCGATGTGTACGTCGCCGCTGGCGGGTTTGCACGCTGCCGCCAGCAGGAGCACCGCGAGTGTGCCGCTACGCACCGTCATATCTACGCACCGGCATAGTCGAGGCCGATATCGGCGGCGGGCGATGACTGGATGATGCGGCCGACGGAAATGAAATCGACGCCCGTCTCCGCGATCTTGCGCACGGTTTCCAGCGAGACGCCGCCCGACGCTTCGGTGGGCACGCGGCCCCCGACGATGCCGAGCGCCTCGCGCAGCATGGCCGGCCCCATATTGTCCAGAAGCAGCCGGTCCGCGCCGGCGGCGAGCGCGGGTTCGATCTGATCGAGCCGGTCGACCTCCACGACGATATCGCTGAGGCCGGCCACTTTCGCCCGGCGCACCGCTTCGTCCACCGAACCGGCGACCGCGACATGATTGTCCTTGATCATCGGCTGGTCGCCCAGCGTCATGCGATGATTGGTGATCCCCCCTGTACGCGTCGCATATTTCTGCAGATGCCGGAGCCCCGGATGCGTCTTGCGCGTGTCGAGGACGACCGCGCCCGTGCCCGCGACCAGATCGGCATAGCGCCGGGCGACCGTCGCGATGCCGGACAGATGCTGCACCGTATTGAGCGCCGGCCGCTCCGCCGTCAGCAACGCACGGGCATTGCCGGAAATCCGCATCAGGTCCGCGCCCGCATCGACGGTCGCACCCTCTTCGGCCAGAATGTCGATGCGACAATCCGGGTCGAGGCGGCGAAAGAACAGCGCCGCAATCGGCAGCCCGCAGACGGTGATCGCCTCGCGGCTGTCCATGACCGCATCGAGCGTCGCATCCGCCGGAATGACGGCAGCGGACGTCACATCGCCCGCCGCGCCGGCGTCTTCGGCGAGTGTGCCGTCGACGAACGCGTCGAGATCGAAATCTGGAATGGAGAAGGCCATGCGCCGGTCTTCGCGCTGCTAGCGAAACTTGTCCAGCGCCGGCGGTTCGGCGGCGAGCGCCGCGTCGAAACGTCTGGCTGTCCCGCGAACGGCGTCGAGATCGGGTCCGGATAGCGCGATCTCGGCAAGCGCAACGAGCGCGCGCGCTTCGGCATGGACCGCCGCCATCGCGTCTGGTTGGTCGCCAGCGCCCAAAGCCACCATTGCGAGGCTGCGCAAATGGCCTTCGGCTGCGCGGACGTTTCTCGCACTGACTTGCCGGATGCGGCCCAGCGTCTCCGTCAGATAGGCTTCCAGACTCAGCGGTTTGGCATAAAGGCGAAAATCGCCGTCCTCGGTGCACCGATAGGGAGAGGGGTCGTCGGCGCGGGCAATTTCGGCGAGCGCGGCGCCCAACCATTCCATACATGCGATGGCGGTATAGGGGTCGTTGATACCGGGCGAGAGCGCACGCATGGCGATCTCGGTCAACTCGTTCGCCAGAAATTCGATGTCCTGGCTCGGCGTGCGGAGCTTTGCGGTCGCGATCGTATCGAGGAGCGCCTCTTCGTCATCATCGTCGACTTCGCCGCCGTGCAGATCGGCGACCGGTTGTCCCGCCGTCTGAAAGACACCGGGGGCGATCCGCAGGCTGACGATGGTACCGCAGCGTGCCGCGACCTTCGCCATGGTCTCGCCGTCTATGATCGAGACGGTTCCCGTCTTGCGCGCCAGCAAGGGCCGGCCGCTGTCGAGCCCTTCATAGCGTGTCCGTGCGGCGTCCAGCGCCATGTCCCCGACGGGATATCCGCAGCTTGCCGGAAATCGGGTCGCCGCGTTCGCGAGCAGCGTCTCGCCGATCGAGGAAATCGCCTGATTGATCCTGAGCGCCGAGGGTGCATGGTGCAGGAAGTAGATGAGCGCGCCGACGCTCGCAAAGGCGAACGCCATGGCGACCATGCCTGCCAATCCATGATCCGGCCCGTCGTCGCGGATCGTGGCATGGACGATAATCGCATAGAGGAAGGCGGAAACGAAGATGCCGAGCGTCACTTGCGTGCCGCGATCTGCCAGGAAGTTCGTCAACAGGCGTGGACCATATTGCCCGGCCGCCGTTACGGACGCGGCCACGATGACGGAGAACGCCACCGCCCCGGTACCGATGGTCGCGCCGGCGATCAGCGCCATCAATTCCCGCATGGCGGCCGCCTTGGGCTGGGGCGGCAAGCCGATGAATTCGGCAACCGCCGGCCCCCAATCCGGTGGCAGATTCAGTGTGACGACCGCCAGAAGGATCGTCGCCAGTGCCATCATGGCCGGGACGAACCCATAGCTCGACCGCAGATGCGACAGCCACGCGATTATGCGAGCGCCATAGTCCCCCATCCGGTCCGCGCCCGTCTATTCGCCCGGGATCAGCGCGCGTTTTGCGTAGGCCATGACGAGCGCGGCGCGATAGGCTTCGCCCTTCGCGTCCGCAGCGCCGGCATGGCCGCCATCGATATTCTCGTAATAATAGACCTTGTGGCCCTGTTCGCCCATGCGCGCCGCCATCTTGCGCGCATGGCCCGGATGCACGCGATCGTCCTTTGTCGAGGTGTAGATCATGACGGGCGGATAATCGGCGTCCGCGCGCAAATTCTGGTAGGGCGACGTGGCGCCGAGATAGGCCCATTCTTCGGGAATGTCGGGATCGCCATATTCGCCGGTCCACGAGGCACCGGCGAGCAGCTTGTCGTAGCGCTTCATGTCGGAAAGCGGCACGCCCATGACGATGCCGTCGAAAAGGTCCGGGCGCTGCGTATAGGCGATGCCCACGACCAGGCCGCCATTTGACCGGCCCGACGCCGCAAGGGTGGACGTAAGCCCCGACGCCTTCAGGTCCTCCGCGACGGCATAAAGGTCGTCATTCACCAGCTGCCGGTTTTCTTTCAGCGTCTGCGAATGCCAGTCCGGGCCGTATTCGTCGCCGCCGCGAATGTTCGCCACGACGAAGCTGTTGCCCTCCTCGACCCAGAACTGCGCCATCGGCCCCAGCCGGCGCGGATGCGTGGCGAGGTAGGTCGGCAGTTCGCCGCCGCGGAAGCCGCCATAGACGTGCATCAGCGTCGGGAGCGGCCCCTCTGCGCCGGCCGGACGTACGATGAAATAGGGAATCTTCGTCCCGTCGGCGGACGTCGCGAAGCGCTGTGCGATGTCGATACTGTCCGGCTCGAAGCGCTCGGCGAGGCTGGCGACCTCACTGGGGTCGCCATCGCCCGTCACAGCCATCAGCCGCGGCGGCTGCGCGAAATTCTCGACCGTGAACAACGCGACGCCGTCATCGCCGCCGGCCGCTTCCATGGTGACGACACTCGCATCGGGCACCGGTACGGACGTGGCCTCCCAATTCGCATCGAGCGCGAGCATGCGCCCGTTCACGTCGTCGAGCAGCGTAACGTACAGCCGGTCCTTGCCCGCCGCGACCTGCTGGACCGCCTGGCTCGCCGATGGCTTGAAAACGGGCTCCAGGCTGAATTCGCCTCGGTCCACCAGGGCGGCCAGATCATAGGCGAGCAGCGTGCCGGACGCATAGTCATCCCAATCGGCGTTCAGCTGTACGATGCCCTTGCCCGCGAACAGGGCATTGATGGTGGCGGTGGCCGGAATGGGGACGGGAACCAGCGTCCCGTCCGCCTTCACATGCGCATATTCCGACGCCCAGAAGGTCTCGTTCGCGCGGATCATCGAAAACACGCGGCCACCATCCTCGGCGACGAAAAGGCCATAGCCGACATCGGACGCCGGCACCGTCTTTATCACAGGCGCGTCCGCGACGGCCGTGCCGCGCCGCCACATTCTGACTTCACGGCCATAGCCCGATTCCGTCAGCGTGCCGGGTCCGAAATCGCTCGCGACCAGAACCGTGTCGGCGTCCAGCCAGGTCGCGTCGTGCTTCGCTACCGGCAGGGTGAAGCCATCCTCGACGAACGTGCCCGACGGTATGTCGAATTCACGCAGGACGCGCGCATCGCCGCCGCCGTCC
>JBCCAC010000317.1:0-3223 GCA_039815015.1 Pseudomonadota bacterium
CGACGATGGCGGCGATGCCGGAGCCGAGCCTGGCCTTGGCGGCATCGACGGCGCCGCGCAGGCCCTTCGGCTCAAGCCCTTCGGCGACCTGACCGAGGACGGGCGTGCCGGCGAGGTCTTCGGTGGCCGGACCGGTGGATGCCGCGCCGCCGCCGAGGGCGAGCGCCTGTTTCGCCTCGGCAAGTTCGCGTTCGAGGCGGCGGCGTTCTTCCACCAAGGCGGTAATGCGCGCGGGCACGTCGGCGGGTGAGGCCTTCAACGCCGCGGCGGATTCGGTCAGGCGATCTTCCTGCACTTGAAGATGGAGACGCGCGGCCTCGCCGGTTAGCGCCTCGATGCGGCGGACGCCGGAGGAGACGGCGCTTTCGCCGACGATCTTGAACAGCGCAATGTCGCCGAGCGCCGCGACATGCGTGCCGCCGCAGAGTTCGACCGAGAAATCGCGGGCGCCCTCACCATCATCCGACCGTCCCATGGAGAGGACGCGGACCTCGTCGCCATATTTTTCGCCGAACAGCGCCATGGCACCGGCGGCGATGGCGTCCTCATGGCTCATCAGGCGGGTAAGTACGGGTTCATTGCCGCGGATCTGCGCGTTCACATCGGCCTCGATGCGGCGGATCTCGTCCGGGGACAAGGCGGATGGGTGGCTGAAGTCGAAGCGCAGGCGGTCTTCGGCGACGAGCGAGCCCTTCTGCGTGACATGGTCGCCGAGGACGGTGCGAAGCGCGGCGTGGAGGAGGTGCGTCGCGCTGTGGTTTGCGCGGATGCGGTCGCGGCGCGGCGCATCGACGGCGAAGTGCGCGGTGTCGCCGACGGCGAGTTCACCGGTTTCGAGCTTCGCATGGTGGACGTGCAGCCGGCCGAGCGGCTTCGACGTCGCCTCGACGAGGGCTTTCGCGCCCGTGTCCGTCGTGACGGTGCCGGCATCGCCGGTCTGGCCGCCGCTCTCGCCGTAGAAGGGCGTCTGGTTGGCGACGATCAGCACCTCTTCGCCCGCGGCCGCACGCTCGACCTCATCACCGTCCTTCACGATGGCGACGATGCGGCCGTCGCCCGCATCGCCGGAATAGCCGGTGAACTCGGTCGCGCCTTCGCGCTCGGCGATGTCGAACCAGAGCGTGTCCTCGGCCGCGCCGCCTGCCCCGGTCCACGCGGCGCGGGCGGCGGCGCGCTGATCGGCCATGGCGGCGTCGAAACCGGCACGGTCGACGGCGATGCCGCGCGGGCGGAGCGCATCCTCGGTCAGGTCGTAGGGGAAACCGTAAGTGTCGTAGAGCTTGAACGCGGTCGCGCCGGGCAGCGTGTCGCCGCCGCCGAGGTCGCCCGCCTGTTCGTCGAGGAGCTTGAGACCGCGGTCGAGCGTCTGGCGGAAGCGGACCTCCTCGCCCTCCAGCGTCTGCGTGACCAGCGCCTCGGCGCGGACGAGCTCGGGATAGGCAGCCCCCATTTCGGCGATCAGGGTCGGCACCAGACGATGCAGCAATGGTTCGGCAGCGCCAGCGAGGTGCGCGTGGCGAATCGCGCGACGGAGGATACGGCGAAGGACATAGCCGCGACCCTCATTGGCCGGCAGAACGCCGTCGGCGATCAGGAAGCCGCCGGCGCGGACATGGTCGGCGACGACGCGGAGCGAGCGTTTATGCTCGCCGTCGCGGCCCGTTTTCGCGAATTCAGCGGCGGTCCCGGTCAGGGCCTGGAACAGGTCGATATCGAAATTGTCGTGCGTGCCCTGCATGACGGCGGCGGCGCGCTCCAGACCCATGCCGGTGTCGATCGAGGGGCGCGGCAGGTCGGTACGCGTGCCGTCCACAGACTGGTCATACTGCATGAAGACGAGATTCCAGATCTCGACGAAGCGGTCGCCGTCCTCGTCGGGGCTGCCCGGCGGGCCGCCGGGAATGTGGTCGCCATGATCGTAGAACAGTTCGGAGCACGGGCCGCAGGGGCCGGTATCGCCCATGGACCAGAAATTGTCCGCGCCGGCGATGCGGATGATACGATCGTCCGGCAGGCCGCTGATCTTCTTCCAGAGGTCGAACGCCTCGTCGTCCGTGTGAAAAACGGTGGCCGTCAGACGCGCAGGGTCGATGCCCCATTCCTTCGTAACCAACGTCCACGCCAGCTCGATCGCGCGGTCCTTGAAATAGTCGCCGAAGGAGAAATTTCCCAACATTTCGAAGAAGGTATGGTGACGCGCGGTGAAACCGACATTTTCAAGGTCGTTATGCTTGCCCCCGGCACGGACGCATTTCTGCGCGGAGGTTGCGGTTGGTGCGGGCGGCGTTTCGCGGCCGGTGAAGACGTTCTTGAACGGCACCATCCCGGCATTGACGAACATGAGCGTCGGGTCGTTCTGCGGTACCAGCGGCGCGGACGGCACAGGTGCATGACCCTGCCCCGCAAAGAAATCGGTGAAGGAACGGCGGATGTCATTGGTCGCGGTCATGGCCGGCGATGTACAGACTGACGCCCGCCGGGGAAAGTGGCGGGACGATCACGGGCTTTCATCCTTTCGAAAGGACGGCGGGCCGAGGCTGCCGACCGGACAATTACCGGGGCGGCATGATGACAAAGCGCATATCACGGTTCGCCCGGGACGAGGGCGGTGCGACCGCAATCGAATATGGGCTGATTGCGGCACTGATCAGCTTGGCGGCCGTGATCGCGTTCACGAACCTCGGCCTGTCGCTCGTCGATATTTTCACGACCCTGTCGACGGCGATGGATTCCGGCAGCGCAGGATCGTCCTGAAACCCATAATCGTTTCGGTAAGGCAATGGACTCGCGACAGATGGCCATGAATGCGAGACGAGCGGTTCGCTTGGGGGCGTGACGCCTAACATAAAGCAATTACTCTATTTCTTGATCGGGTTCCCCCGGACTCGAGTGAAAAGGAGAGGCTAATGGCGCGCGCATCGGACCGTTTCGGACAGTTTTCCGGCCTGCTGGTACCGGAACAGAGCGACTGGCTGGGCCTGGCCCCCGACGTTACGCCGCTCCCATCGGCTAGCGTCGCGGCGAATGGCGCGCGACTGAACGGGACGGCGGGCGACGATGTGTTGGTCGGTGGCAACGGTAACGACCGCCTGTCGGGCGGTGATGGCAATGACCGCATCGACGGCGGAGCGGGAAACGACGACCTGCGAGGCAATGCCGGCGATGATTTCATATTCGGCGGCGACGGTCGGGATTTCATTCGCGGCGGTGCCGGTGCCGACGA
>JBCCAC010000142.1:0-6622 GCA_039815015.1 Pseudomonadota bacterium
CCGCGACCTGCCAGGCCGGTGTCGCCAGCAGGCGATGGCCCGACGTCGGCACCGCCCGTCCCGCATTGGCGAGAAGGAACGCGCCCGTCCCATAGGTCGCCTTGACGTCACCCGGCGCGAAACAGGCCTGGCCCACCATCGCGGCCTGCTGGTCCCCGGCCACGCCTGTGATCGGCAGCGTCCGCCCGCCGATCAACGTCGTTTCGTCGAGCGCGCCCGCGCAGGGGCCGATCTCGGGCAGCGCGGCGCCCGGCACCGCGAACAGCGCCAGCATGTCGGCGGACCAGTCGCCATCCGACAGATCCATCAGCAGCGTGCGCGCCGCATTGGTGACATCGGTGTGCGCCGCCGCGCCATCGCCAGCCAGCCGCGCGCGCAGATAGGCATCGACCGTTCCCATGGCGAGCGTACCGGCGTCGGCCGCGCGCCGTACGGGATCGATATGGTCCAGCCCCCAGCGCATCTTCGTCGCGGAGAAATAGGGATCGAGCAGCAGCCCCGTCGTCCGCTGAACCGCCGCTTCTTGCCCATCTGTCTTGAGAGCCGAGCATTGCTCTGCCGTGCGCCGGTCCTGCCATACGATGGCGGGCGCCAGAGGGGCGCCGGTCGCCCGGTCCCAGAAGACGACCGTCTCGCGCTGATTGGTGATGCCGATCGCGATCAGCCGTTCGGCACCGACTTCGGCCGTCACCGCTTCACAGCAGGCGAGCGTCTCGCGCCAGATCTCCTCGGCATCATGTTCGACCCAGCCATTCGCCGGATAATGCTGGGTCAGGGGCCGTGACGCGCTGGCCGCGATGCGCCCGTCCAGCGTAAAGGCCACGGCCCGCGTGGAGGTCGTGCCCGCGTGGAGGTCGTGCCCTCGTCGATCACCAGTATCAGATCGCCGTTCATGGCCGCTTCCCTAGACCGCGCGCCACGTTAAGGGGAAGACCATGGCGTCCCCCGCTTCTATCCCCACCTTTCGAGACGCCTATGACCTTCTGGTCATCGGCGGCGGTATCAATGGCTGCGGCATCGCACGGGATGCGGCGGGGCGCGGCCTGTCAGTGGCGCTCGTCGAGGGAAGCGACCTTGGCGGCGGCACGTCGTCCGCCTCGACGAAGCTGATCCACGGCGGCCTGCGCTACCTCGAATTCTACGAATTCGCGCTCGTCAAGAAAGCGCTGGCCGAGCGCGAAGTGCTTCTGAAGCTCGCGCCGCACATTTCCTGGCCGCTCGGTTTCGTGCTGCCGCTGTCGAAGGATACGCGCCCCGGCTGGATGATTCGCCTGGGCCTCGCCTTCTACGATCGGCTGGCCAAGCGCACCTCGATACCGGAATCCGCGAAAATCAAGCTGCGCGAGGATGTTGCCGGCTTCGCGCTCAAGGAAGATCTGAAGCGCGCGTTCCGCTATTATGACGGCTGGGTCGACGACAGCCGCCTTTGCGTTCTCAACGCGCAGGATGCGGCGATGCGGGGCGCCGACATCATCACGCAGGATGCCGTCCGGGCGGCGTTTCCATCGGACGACGGCTGGCTGATCGTCCTCGATTCCGGCCGCGAACTCTATGCGCGGCAGATCGTCAACTGCACCGGTCCCTGGGCGGAAACCGTCGCCCGCTCGATCCTGCAGCTGAAGGACGCGCCTCGTCTCAACCTCGTGCAGGGCGCCCATATCGTCGTGCCGCGTATCGGCCGGCAGAAGGACGCCTTCATGCTGCAACAGCCGGACGGCCGCGTCGTTTTCGTCATCCCCTACGAGGATCGCTTCAGTCTGGTCGGCACCACCGAAACGCCCATCGACCGCCCGGACGAGGCCGAGGCGACCGAGCGGGAAATCGACTATCTCCTCGAAGCGACCAACCGTTATCTGAGAAAACCGATGGCACGCGACGACGTCGTCGCCGCCTTCGCCGGCGTGCGCCCGCTCGTCTTGGAGGAGGGCAAGGGCGCCAGCGAAACCAGCCGCGAATGGCAGCTGAAGGATCATGAGGGCGTGGCCGCGCTGACGGTCATCGGCGGTAAGCTGACCACCTACCGCCTGCTGGCCGAGGCCGTGCTTGAAAAGCTGTTTCCGGACACCGAATCCTGGACGGCGGACACCAGCCTTCCCGGCGGTGACATTCCGCTGCTCGACAACATGTCGCCGCGCGACAGTTTCCGCATCTGGCGCAGGACGCTGGCCGAGCGGTTCCCCAATTACGACCCGAAACTCGTCCACCGCCTCGCCGATCTTTACGGTACCCGCGCCGTTCTGATGCTGGAGGACGGACTCGGCGACAATCTGGGCGGCATATTCACGGCCGAGCTCGATTATCTCGCGACGGAGGAGTGGGCGACCTCGGCCGACGACGTGCTCTGGCGCCGCACGAAGCTCGGACTTACCGCCGAAATGGCCACGATTACCAATATCGAGCGCTGGTTCGAACGCACATATACGACCTCTTAAGTCCCGCCGGCCTAGACTCGGTCGGTACGGGTTCAGGGTTTGGAGTGTGGTGGTGATCGAATCGAACAGCACGGTGCGCACGTCGCCTGCGGTATCGACAGAGGATTCGGCGAATGGCGCCGCTTATGTCGCGGATACGACGGTCGGTCTTCTCGACGCATTGCATGACGCCATGACGCTCGCCCGCCCCGGCCAGGACTGCGCGGCATTCGCCGGCGATCTTCGCCGTCTCGGCGACGGGGCCGCCTATGTGGCCCAGGAACTGGAGGCCATGGTCGCCGGCACCGCCACGCCCGCGCGCCCTGCGATCGCAGATCAGACGGCCGCGGCCAGCTAGAGGTCGACGTAGACGGAGACCTCGGCGACCCGCGCCTTCTTCATTCGCTTGCCAGGATTTCGCGAAACTGGTCCGCATCGACATTGCCGCCCGACAACGTCACCAGCGCCGTCCGGCCGCAAAGATCGACCGCGCCGCCAAGCACGGCCGCCAATGCCGCCGCACCGCCCGGCTCGACCACCAGCTTCAATTCCGCAAACGCATGGCGCATGGCCCGCTCGACCGCCGTCTCCGTCACCGCGACACCGCGGGCATCGGCGTTCCGCAGCATGGCAAAGGTCAGCGGCGCGATACGGAACGTCTGCAGCGCATCGCAGCGCGTCGGCGGCGGATCGTCCACCATGGCGATCTCTCCTGACCGCAGGGAACGGCCGGCATCGTCCCACCCGGCCGGTTCGGCCAGCACCAGTTCGATGCCCGGCATCGCCAGCGAAATCCCGCTCGACAGGCCCCCGCCGCCGCAGCAGACGATGGCGATATCCGCGGTCAGGCCCAGCGCATCCAGCTGCGCGGCCGCTTCCAGTCCGGCCGTCCCCTGCCCCGCGACGATGAAGGGATCGTCGAACGAGGGGACCAGCGTCGCGCCGCGCTCTTCCGCCAGAGCCACCGCGATCTCCTCACGCGATTGCGTCGCGCGGTCGTAGAGCACGATCTCCGCCCCGTCCGCCTGCGTGCGCGCCAGCTTCATCGCCGGGGCATCGCGCGGCATGACGATGGCCGCGCGCACATCGAGAAGCCGCGCCGCCCGCGCGATGCCCTGGGCGTGATTGCCGGACGAAAACGCCACCACACCGGCCTCGCGCTGCGTGTCGTCCATCGCCGCCAGCCGGTTGTAGGCACCGCGAAACTTGAACGAGCCGGTTCGCTGCAGGCATTCCGCCTTCAGGAAGACGCGCCCGCCTGCCGCGGTGTCGAGCGCATCGGACCGCAGCAGCGGCGTTCTGACCGCAACGCCGGCGATGCGGTCCGCCGCCGCCCTCACATCCTCGATCGTCGGCAACTGCATCCGCTCGCCCTTCCCACGTTTTCGTCGCACCGCTTTACGCGTTTCCGTGCGCTCCCTATATCGACGGCGCTGCCTCAAGGGCCAACCTCCGGCAAGGCGGCGTAATTTCGAAAACTGCGCCCCCAGGAGGTCCCTTGCCTTGTCGAAGTATCATAACGCCCTAGACGCCGTCACCGCGCTGCGTCCGTCGGCGCCGCTGACCCTCGTCAGACCGCACGCCGCCCGGCGCGCCGCAATGTTCTTCAGGGACCGGTTTCCCGGCCTTTCCATGTATGCCGTGAAGGCGAACCCGTCCCCCGATCTCCTGCGCGTACTCTGGAGCGCGGGCATCACGCATTATGACGTCGCCTCGATCAACGAGGTCCGCCTCGTCCGCGCCGTGCTGCCCGAGGCGACCCTGTGCTTCATGCATCCCATCAAATCCGCCGAGGCGATCCACGAGGCCTATCACGACCATGGCGTCCGTGTGTTCGCGCTCGATTCCATGGAGGAGCTGCAAAAGATCGTCGCGGCGACGTCATCGGGCGGCGCCCCGGCCGGCGACCTGTCGCTCTGCGTGCGGCTGCGCGTTTCCTCCGAACATGCGAAGATGAGCCTCGCCGCGAAGTTCGGCATCCGCGCGGAGGACGCCGCGCCGCTCCTGATGGCTGCGCGGCAGGCGTCGGATGCGCTCGGCATCTGCGTTCACGTCGGCAGCCAGGCCATGTCGCCGGAGGCCTATCGCGCCGCGATCCACCTGGCGCGCGGCGCCATTGCAGAGGCGGGCGTCACGGTCGACATCGTCGATGTCGGCGGCGGCTTTCCCAGCGTCTATCCCGGCATGGACCCGGCCCCGCTGGCGGACTTCTTTCACGTCATCGACACCGAGTTCGAGGACATGCCGATCAGCTATTCCGCCGAGCTCTGGTGCGAGCCGGGCCGCGCCCTCGCCGCCGAATATGCCAGCACCGTCGTTCGCGTCGAACAGCGACGCGGCGATGTGCTCTACATCAATGACGGCGCCTATGGCTCGCTGTTCGACGCCGCGCATGTCGGCTGGCGGTTTCCGACCCGCCTCTTGCGCGCCGGGACTTCCGGGGCGTCCGAGGCGCCGCTCGGTGAATTCAGCCTTTATGGGCCGACCTGCGACGACATCGACTTCATGCCAGGCCCCTTTGCCCTGCCGGAGGATACAAAGGCCGGCGACTTCATCGAGATCGGCATGCTCGGCGCCTATGGCACGGCCATGCGCACCGCCTTCAACGGCTTCGGCGACTCTGAAACCGTAGAAGTGTCCGACGAGCCGATGGCGACGTTGTACGTGCATCGGGACAGCAATATCGTTCCGCTCCGGCAGACGAAGTAAAAGGCCAGAACCCTATGCCCACACCCGGTCATGTCCTCGTCATCGGTGCCGGCGGCGTCTCCTCCGTCGCCGTCCACAAGATGGCGATGAACCCGGACATTTTCGGCCGCATCACGCTCGCCAGCCGTACGCTTGCCAAGTGCGACGCCATCGCCGGATCGGTTCAGGACCGGACCGGCGTCACGATCGCCACGCATCGGATCGATGCCGACAATATCGAAGCGACCTCCGCGCTGATGCGGCAGGTTCAGCCCGATCTTCTCGTCAATCTCGCGCTGCCCTATCAGGATCTGAACCTGATGGAGGCGTGCCTTGCGACCGGCATCCCCTATCTCGACACGGCGAATTACGAGCCGCGCGATACGGCGCGCTTCGAATATTCCCATCAATGGGCCTATCAGGATCGGTTCCGGGAGGCGGGCCTGATGGCGCTGCTGGGCTCGGGCTTCGATCCCGGCGTGACCAGCGTCTTCGCCGCCTGGCTCAGAAAGCACCATTTCGAGACCATCCGGACGATCGACATTCTCGACTGCAACGGCGGCGATCACGGCCAGCCCTTCGCGACCAATTTCAATCCCGAGATCAACATCCGCGAAGTGACCGCGCCTGCGCGCCATTTCGAGGATGGCGACTGGAGGGAGACGCCCGCACTCTCGACCAGGCGCAGTTTCGACTTTCCGGAGGTCGGACCGCGCAACATGTATCTGATGTACCATGAAGAGCTGGAAAGCCTCGTCACGCACTTTCCGGAGATTGAGCGCGCGCGGTTCTGGATGACCTTCGGCGATGCGTATCTGACCCATCTCGAGGTTCTTCAGAATGTCGGCATGACCAGCATCCAGCCGATCATCTATCAGGGGCAGGAAATCGTGCCGCTGCAGTTCCTGAAGGCCGTCCTTCCCGAACCCGCCGATCTTGGCGCGACGACCAAGGGCAAGACCTGCATCGGTGACATCGTGACCGGCACGCCCAAGGGTGGGGCAGAGGGCGACCGGGGCGCCGGCGGCGCGGACGTCACGAAATATATCTACAATGTCTGCGATCATGAAGCGGCCTATGCCGAGACCGGCAATCAGGCGGTCAGCTACACGACCGGCGTTCCCGCCATGATCGGCGCTGCCCTGATGCTGCAGGGGACCTGGTCGGGCGATGGCGTCTTCAACATCGAACAGCTGGATCCCGATCCGTTCATGGCAATGCTGAACGAGCACGGCCTACCCTGGCAGGTGGTGGACCTAGAAGCAGGCCTTGGCTGAACTGCCAGTATGACCTCTTTCATTCGTCGAGGAAGGTCGGCTACGTGAATATTCTAGAAATTCGGGGGAGGCATTTCGTGAACAAGCTGTCCATTTCTGCCATTTGCGCGATATTGTTTACGACGGCGATACCGGCGGCGGCTTTCGCCGAAGAGCCGACAGAAGCGGAAATGCGCGCGGCGTTGCAGTCCCGTATCGACACGGCGAAGCAGGGTACGGAGCAGATGAAGAATGACGGTTGCGACA
>JBCCAC010000105.1:0-7402 GCA_039815015.1 Pseudomonadota bacterium
CCAGAACGAGGGTCAGATAAAGAAGGACGGCGGCGCCGGCATAGACCAGCACTTCCTCGGTATCCATCTGCACCCAGTCGGTAACCGACGCGACTAGATCGTCGACCCGGCTTACCGGCGCGGTCACCTGGTCGACGGTCTCCGCCGTCAAAGTTTCATCGTTCTGCAAGACAGACCTCGTCACTGTTCAAATATGTTCGGGGGATCAGCGACCGTTCAAAAAATCGAGCAGACCGCGTTCGTGGGGCGCGAGATATGCCCCTTCTTCAGGCAGAGGCAACCCTGCCGCTGTGGCCGCCCCCGCACCAGCTTCCGATTTTACCCAGTCGACCAGCGCCGGATGCACGTAGGATTTGCGGCTGACCGTGATCGTATTTCCAAGCTCTTCGGCCACCGGCGTCAGCATCGCCTTCAACGTCAGATCACCGTCCACGGCCATGATTTCGCGATAGGCGATGGCGCTGGCATGCCAGGTGCGGAAATGTTTGGCGGTGAAATCCTCGCCCATCGTCGCGCGTATGTAATCGTTCACTTCATCCGAGGAGACGTCGTGCGCCTCGCCGTCTTCATCTTCCCAGGCGAACAGGTGCTGGCCCGGCAGATCCTGACAGCGGCGCGCCAGCCGCGCGAGCGAGCCGTCCTCGACGTGGATCTGCCGCCGTTTACCGCCTTTCGCGGTGTAATCGAGGTAGAGTCGGTCGCCGCGAATATCGACCTCGTCTTCGGTCAGCGTCGTCGCGCCCTGCGTATCGTTGCGGCGGGCATAATCCTCATTGCCGATCCTCAGCCGGCCGACGTCGAGCAGCCTGACCGTCGCCGCCAGCATCCGTTCCCGCGACAGGTTGCGGCGCCGAAGATCCATCGCGACCCGTTCCCGCATGGCCGGCAGTGCCTCGCCGAAACTGACGGTGCGGGAAAACTTGTCGGCTTCCCGCTGGGCGCGATATTCGGGGTGATAACGATATTGCTTGCGGCCGCGCGCGTCCCGGCCGGTCGCCTGCAGATGCCCGTTCGGCCACAGGCAGTACCAGACATTCTCATAGGCCGGCGGCACGGCGAGACCGTTTAGGCGCTCGACTTCCTCGGCTGCCTTGATGCACTCGCCATCGGGGCGAAAATAATGCCAGCGCTCATATCGCCAGCGGCGTCCGATACCGGGCGCGCTATCGTCGACGTAGCGGAGCGTTGCACTGGTGGAGGCCATGATGTGCGACGCGAACGCCGGGTCATGCCCGCACGTTCCGCGATCGTTCGCCGGACGGCAGCGTTATTCGGCGGGGACGGGCGCGCCGGGCAGATCGTCGCCGCGACGGCGACTGCCGATCCCCGCGCGTTTCGGCAGCGCGCGTGCGCTCTTCGCGGCGACCTGCACCTGTTCTTCCCGCAAGAAGACGACCGCGACCGTCAGCGCGACGAGGTGATAAAATGTCGGGCTGAACGCGATGCCGACCGTCAGCGACCCAGTCATGTAGACGGGAACGCTGATCGACATCGCGGTGCCGAACGAGGACGCCCAGTCGGAATCCGCAAGCGCCGGACTGTCGGCAGGCAGGTTGGTACGGTTCCGCTTTTCCGCCCGTACGATACTGCGGGTCTTCAGGAAGAAGGCGATCACCAGCGTCATCCAGATGGCGAACCCCGGATAGCCGAGCTCGCCCAGAACCTCGAAATAGCTGGAATGGAAGGCGCGGGCGCTATCGGTCGCCGTGAATTCCTCCACGTCCGTCACGCCGTTTTCGGTGACGGTGCGCTGCATGTTGATGGTCAGCTTGTTGATCTTGAAGACGTGGAAACCGCCGCCGAGGGGCTTGTCGGCTACCAGATCGAGCGTCCAGGCCCAGACGGCCAGTCGGGTCGATGCGGATTTGTCGGAGGATACCGTCTCCAGCGTCGACATGCGGTCGATGAACGTCTGCGGCAGAAACGGAACGGCGACGAGGGCGACGATGACGAGCGCCATGCCGCTCACGAATTTCCGCTTGCTGCGCCACCAGATCAGCAGCGCCAGCATGCCCATGGCGACGAAACCGGTTCTGGCTTCCGCACCGATGGTGATAAGACCGAAGCTGAGCGTCAGGCCGCAGGTGATGAGGAAGGTCAGCCGCGACGGCTTCATCAGGCTGTTATGCTTGTAGAACCACCACAGGAGCGGCACGAGCGCCAGGCTGGTCGTCGCGAGCGTCGAGCCTTCGTAAAGCCCGGTATTGTTGTTGACCAGCAACGAGATATTGCCGTAGCCGCCGCCGCCGACCAGCGTCTTGACCCCGGCCGAAATGGTGATCGCGCTGATCGAGAACAGGATAACGGCAAGCGCGGCCTCGATCCGGCGGCGCGTCGTCAGGACGAAGGGCAGGAAGGCGGCGAACAGCAGCGCCTTCGTCGCCCAGTCCCATTTATAGGTGCCGTCCGCGACGATGCCCCAGCCATAGGTCACGATCGTCGCCCAGGCGACAAGGGTAACGATCAGCGCCTGTAGAGCGCTGAAACGAAATCGCTTTTCCTTGTCGAAGATCAGATAGCTGATCAGCGCGCCCGCGCCCAGGATCATCGCGACGGGCAGTTGGTTGAAGATGTAGTAGCCCATACGCTGCGGCTGCAGGAAATCGACCCACAGATAGCCCAGCGCCATGAAATACGGCACGCGGAAGTTCACGAAAATGAACGACATCAGGATCGCGATGAGGAGAATGTCGCGCATGGCGCGTTCAGCCGCTCCGGTTCTGTCGCGACGGGCGCTGCGGCCGCTGTGGTTTCGCCCTGAACTTCGTCTTGCGCGGGCCGCGGCGCGCATCCTCTTCGGCGCGAATGACCTTGATGAGGAAAATCGCCAGCATCAGGTGCGCCGTGAAGAGGGCAAAATTATCGACCATATCGCCCCATCTCGCTCTTGTCCGGTTGCAGTTGCGCGAAAGGCCGCCCGCGTCGGGTAGCCTACGTGGAGCCATCTTAAATCCCCACGGCTTTCCTATCGGTTTACAGCAATGGGAGCGCGACGCATAGGGGCCGGGCACCGTCCCCGGCGGGACCAGACGGAACATCAGGATACGCCATCAATGCCGAAGACCGTTCATCTGATCGCGGCCGCACGGCCGAACTTCATGAAAATCGCGCCGCTATGGCACGCCCTGACCGCCGCGCCCGAATTCCGGCCCGTCCTCATCCACACCGGTCAGCATTACGACACCAACATGTCGGACGACATCTTCACGGATCTCGGCCTGCCGAAGCCCGATCACCACATGGGGATCGGGTCCGGCAGCCATGCCGAACAGACCGCCGGCGTGATGGTCGCCTATGAAAAGATCGCGATGGCCGAGCGGCCGGACTGGCTGATCGTCGTCGGCGACGTCAATTCGACCGCCGCCTGCGCCATGGTCGGCGCGAAGCTGCACATCCCGACCGTACATCTGGAGGCGGGGCTGCGGTCGCGCGACCGCGACATGCCGGAGGAGATCAACCGGCTCGTCACCGACGTCCTCGCCGACGTCATGTGGACCCCCTCCCCCGATGGCGATGAGAATCTGCGCGCCGAAGGCATTGCCGACGCGCGGATCACCCGCGTCGGCAACATCATGCTCGACAGTTTCGAGATCATCCGGCCAAAGCTCGATGCCGAAGCCGGCCCGGCGGCCTTCGACCTGACACCGGGCGGCTATGGCATCGTCACGCTGCACCGGCCGTCGAACGTCGATGAACATACGAAGTTCGCCAGTATCGTCGATGCCCTGACGGCGGTCGCACAGAAGATCCCGCTCATTTTCCCGACCCATCCCCGGACGGCGGCAAAGCTCGACGCTTTCGATCTCCGCACGTCGCTGGCCGATGCCGGCGTGAAGCTGGTACCGCCGCAAAGTTATCTGCCGTTCATGGCACTCGTGAAGGATGCCGGCCTCATCATCACCGATTCCGGCGGGCTGCAGGAAGAAACGACCTATCTGGGCATTCCCTGTCTGACCCTGCGCGACAATACCGAGCGCCCGATCACCATTGACGAGGGCACCAATCGTCTCGTGACCGCCGATACGCTTCCGGGCGCGGTCGAGGCTGCGCTTGCCGCCGACGCGCCGGAACCGAAGCGCCCCGAATTCTGGGACGGACGGACCGCCGCACGCTGCGTCGACGATCTGCGCCGCCGCAGCGAAACGGGCGCCCGCGCCACCGGATGAAGATCCTCCACATTCTCGACCATTCGCTGCCGCTGCACAGCGGCTACGCCTTCCGGACGCGCGCGCTGATCGAGGGACAGAAGCGGCGCGGCTGGACGCCGGTCATGCTGACGACGCCGCGGCACAAGGCGGATGGTCCTGATCCCGAAACCGTCGAGGGTCTGACCTTCCACCGGTCTGGCCGGGCCGGTCGCCTGCCGCTGCTCGGCGAAACGCGCGCCACGAAGGCGGCCGCGGCCAGGCTGATCGCGGCCGAACGGCCGGACATCGTCCACTGCCATTCCCCCGTCCTCACCTTTCTGGGCGCACGGCGTGCCGCGCGCGCGGCCGGTCTTCCCATCGTCTATGAAATCCGTGCCTTCTGGGAGGATGCGGCGGTGGGCAACGGCACCGGCCGCGAAGGCGACTTCCGCTATCGGATGACCCGGGCCATGGAAACCTCGGCCTGCCGCGAGGCGGACGCGGTCGGCGCCATCTGTCAGGGTCTGGTCGACGATCTCGCGGCGCGCGGGATCGATCCGGCAAAGCTGTTCACCGTGCCCAACGCCGTCGACATGTCGGCCTTCGGACAGCCGACCCCGCGCGATGAGGCGCTGGCGGCAGACCTCGGCCTCGGCGACGCGGACATTATCGGCTTTCTGGGATCGTTCTACGATTATGAGGGCCTGGACGACCTGATCGCCGCCATGCCCATGATCGTCGCCGACCGTCCGAAGGCGCGCCTGCTGCTCGTCGGCGGCGGCCCGATGGAGGACGCGCTAAAGGCCCAGGCGGCCGCACTGCCCGATCCGTCGCGGGTTCTTTTCGTCGGCCGCGTGCCGCAAAGCGAGGTCTCCCGCTATTATTCGCTGGTCGACATTCTCGCCTATCCGCGCAAGCCCATGCGCCTGACCAAGCTCGTGACGCCGCTGAAACCGCTGGAGGCCATGGCGCAGGAAAAGATGCTGGTGGCGAGCGATGTCGGCGGCCATCGCGAACTGATCGAGGACGGCGTCACCGGCACCCTGTTCGCGGCTGGCGACCCGGCGGCATGCGCCCGCGCCATCATTCGTACGTTCGCGGCCCGGGACACTTGGCCCGCACGCACCGCCCATGCGAAATCCTGGGTGGCAGAGGCCCGCAATTGGGACGGGACGGTCGCCAATTACGCACCGGTCTACGAACGCCTGCTCGCCGGCCGGGATTAGGGCCCTTACCCTAAATCGACAGGCGCAGGCCGATCGAACCCGTTATGCCAAGCGCCGGCACGCCGACGCTTTCTTCGTAATCCTCGTCGAACAGGTTGCGAACGCCGCCCTCGATGACGACCCCGTCGAGGACCGGAAACGCGGCGCGCACGTCTACCGTCACGAACCCGTCCGCCGTCACGAGGCCCGTCGCGATCGAGGAGTCGAAACTCTCATCGACCGCCACCAGCGACGCGCCCAGCGACAGGCCGCTGTCCCACTGATGATCGATATCGAGCGCGCCCTGCCATTCCGGACGGCTGCGCAGCGGCAGCACATCGGCGGGCACGTCCGTATCCAGATAGGAGATCGTTCCGGCCAGCGTCCATCGACCGGCGGCATAGCTCGCCTTGGCATCGACGCCTTCGGTGGTCACCCGGTCGCGATTCACGTTCGTGAACAGCGCCGGCTCGAAATCGATCAGATCGGTATAGCGCGTGTGGAAATAGGTGATCGTCGCGCGGCCGCGCGGTCCGAGCGGCTGGCTGATCCCCGCCTCCACGCTGTCGCTACGCTCCGGCAGCAGGTCCGGATTGGCGATCAGTGGGAAGGCCAGCGCGAACAGGCTGGGCAGCCTGTAGCCTTCGCCATAGGATGCGAACAGTTCCGGGCCGCCATCGACCGGCGTCCAGCGTCCGGCCACCCGCGCGGTGAACTCCGTGTCGAGATCCTCGGGATCGTCGATGCGAACGCTGGCGGTCAGCGCCGCGCCGGACGTCGGACGAAACGTGGCCTCCAGATAGCCGCCCGTTCGGTCGCGCTCGATATCGAAACCGGTCGGCAGCAGAATACCCACGTCGATCGTGCCATCACTCTCGCCCTCTTCGCGCACATAGCCCGCACCGGCCGCCAGCGTGACGACATCCGCGACATCCCAGACGATGCCGATGTCCGCCTGATAGCGATCGAACCGCGACTCCGTCACAAGCGCCGGCACGCCGTCCAGGACGCCGGGAAAGATCGCTGGCGTATCGACATCGGAATCGGTGCGCGACCAGCTGAACCGCGCCTCGGGACGCAACGGCCCGTCCGACTTCACGATATCGGCGGCGGCGAGCACGAAATTGCCATCGCGAACCTGTCGTTCGGGATTGAGCGCCAGCCGAACACCGCCGGAATCCTCCGGAAATCCGGTCCCGTCAATGTCGCTGTAAAGCCCCGTCGCACCGATATCGAAGCCGGCGACCGCCTGGGTCAGCCGCCCCATGACCTGCGTACGCTCCAGCCCCGACGCCTGCTCTTCGTTGAAGCGGTCATAATGGCCCGCACCGATCAGCAGGCCGCCGGTTCCGAGGGGCGCACTCGCCGACGCGGCCAGGTCGACGCCGCCATCCGTATCGGTCAGCGCCGTGCCGTCCAGCCGCAGACGGTCCTCGGGACGCCTCAGGCGAATATCGACGACCCCCGCCAGCGCCTCCGCCCCCTGAACGGCAGACAGCGCCCCGGGCACGACGGCGATGCGGTCGACGAGCAGCGGCGAAATCAGCGACAGATCGAACCCGCCGCCGGACGTATTGGTGGGATCGGTGACGAGCGCACCCTCCAGAAGGACGGCGGTGAAATTCGGTTCACCACCGCGCAGACCCAGATAGGTGGTGCCGCCGATCCCGCCGATACGAAAGGCGCGCACGCCGGGAACGCGGGTCAGGACATCGGTCAGGCTGGGCGCGGGCACGCGCGCGATCTCCTGCGCGTCGAGAATCGTGGCGCTGGGCGGTGCCGCATCCGTCCTCGCCGCCATCACGATGATCGGCGGATCGCCTGTGCCCTGCACAACTGCGCCCCCGCCCTGCGCGACTTGGGCGACTTGGGCGCTGACCGGCATGGCCGCGACTGCGGCGAAAAGCGCCAGGGCGGTGGAAGGGCCGGCGGCACGCATATTCATTCCTTTTGAAGTCGCGCTGTCCTATGTGAACGCGCATATCCCGCAATCGCCGATGGAATAGAGACGCGCCATGGCACGACGCATCGCAATATTGGCACTTCAGATGCTGCTCGTCACCATCGGCG
>JBCCAC010000430.1:0-1655 GCA_039815015.1 Pseudomonadota bacterium
CTGCCACCCGGTCCCGCACTCGTGCGTTATCCCATATCCCACCTAACCTGTCCACTGGCTCGATGGAGTGGAGAGGTATGGTCGGAGGCGACGGGTGTGTCGCCGCGCCGGCCCAGAACGAGATCCCGCTTCTTCAGCATCGCGCCCGCGATGAAATCCATCAGCGCGCGGACGCGCGGACTTTGCCTCAAATCCGGATGAGTCAGGATCCAGAAATCCTGCAACGGCACCGGCGGTTCGGCGGTCAGGCGAACGAGCGTAGGTTCCGGGTCGGCCATGAAACAGGCGCCGCGGCCCAGACCCAGACCCTGCATCAGCGCGCGGTGCCGCGCCGTGATGTCATCGATCGAAATGGCAATCGGTGCGTCGGGATACGGCGACGTTTCCAGCCAGCCGGGCCACAGCCCGTCCGACCCTGGCGCGATCCAGCGCAATTCGTGCGTCGGCGTTCGCGCCAGATATTCGCGATCGGCGTAATATGTGACGCAGGTCGGGAATAACCGCCTGCCGACCAGATGATCGGGCGGTTCCTGCGCGCCGCGGACGACGACGTCCGCTTCCGACCGGTCGAGGTCGACGAAGCGATAGCTCGTCCCGACCCTCAGTTCGACGCCGGGGTAGAGTTCGGCGAATTCGAGAAGGTCTTCCAATAAGAGATATTGCGCCACCGCCTCCGGCAGCGACACGGTGACGACGCCGGACAAATCCTCATCGAGCGCGCTTTGGCGACGCGCGCCGGCCAGCGTCAGACGTTCCATGCGCTCGGCAATGTCGATCAGCGCGTCGCCGCGCGGGGTCGGCCGATAGCCTTCGGGCGTTTTCTCGAACAGGTGACCGCGCGCGTCCTGCAGGACGGCGAGGCGGCGCGAGACCGTCGTGTGCGTCAGCCCGAGCGTGGTTGCGGCGCCCCGCAAGGTTGCCGAACGGGCGAGCGCGAGGATGAGTCGATAATCGTCCCAGTCGTTCATTGGAACACTCATGCACCAATGCCGTCAAAAAACTAGCCGAGACATCGCTTTTCAGTCGCATCATGGTGCGCTTATCGACCAGTCTTCATGGGAAACATGCCGATGTCCATTCCGTCCAAAGTCCTGTTCCTGACGGCGGGTTTCATCGCCGGCGCGATCAACTGCAGTGCCGGCATGACGCCGGCGGTCGCCCAGAGCGAGGCCGCCCCGTCCACCATATCTACCGCGCCTGCAGCGCCTGCAGCGTTCGAAATCGACTTGAAACGCGGCGAAGTGCTGCAACTTATCGCGCCCGAAACCCGCGCGGATGGCGATGCGGCGCGCCAGACATACTACCGGTCCGCATTCCCGATCGCGGAGAAGCTCGGCTACGAACGGCTGGGCCAGCTGAACGTCGCCGAGAAGGTCGTCAGCGACTATGACCCCGGTGCCTTCGTGTTCTTCTCCTGGCCGGACGCGGCGGCGATAACGCGCTTCGAAGATCATCCGGACTGGCCCGCCATCAAGGCGACGCGTCCCGATGCCTGGCGTGAACTGAAAGTCTATACCGCCGCCCTTGAAGAGGATCTGCGGCTGAGCTTCGATCCCGCGAAACACTATACCGTCGTCGTCGCCTGGCTGGATGCGGAATATCCGGGCGATTACGAACGCTATCTGGCGGGGATCGAAAGTGCGGTCGAACGTGAA
>JBCCAC010000055.1:0-9928 GCA_039815015.1 Pseudomonadota bacterium
CATGTCGACCGCCGGCCTGATGGACGCGAGGCGCACGACCTCCGTGCCGTGCCGCGTCAGCACCACGTCGTCGCCCGCGACGATCGCGGCGGTTGCAAAATAGGATATGCTGACCGAGAATAATAGGCATGGTCTTGCATTGCTTTTCCCGTCCCGTGCGCCTCGATATGCCAGTGCGTTCCGGCGCGGTGCCCGTGCGCGGCGGATGTGACCTTTCCGTCACCTTCATGCGCTGGCCGAGTGAACCGGGGCACCGCGCAACGCGTGTGACCCATATGACCCCCACCCTCGCCGCATGAGCGCAAAATCCGACTCCCCCGTCGAGGATTTCCGCCATGCGCTCGCGGCGACGCTGCGGGCGCTCGGGAAGGTCGACGAGTTCGAGCTGAACTACACCGCCGACAAACCCTCCTCATCCGCCACCTCCGCCCGCGTGCCGCAGCCGCCGCGCGCGATGCCGGAACGGGAGGTCTCCGAATGTCGCGGCTGGGCCGATACGTTCGCGCTGAAGCAGCGGCACCATCATGCCGGCCGGCACATGGCGGCGCAGCCTGCGGCCGGCGCGGCGCGGGACGTCTTCAACGCCATCGAGCTGGCCCGGTACGAGGCGATCGGCGCCAATGCGATGGCCGGGACGGCCGCCAATCTCAGCGCCATGGTCGCCGCCCGCACCCGCGTCGACCCGATCGTCCGTGCCCGCGATACTGACGAGGTGCCGCTGGCGACCGCGGTCGGCCTGATCGTGCGCGAGCGGCTGACCGGCGCGCCGGTCCCGAAACAGGCGGAAACCGGCGTCGCCCTGGTGCGCGACTGGGTGGAGGAAAAGGCCGGCGCGCATCTCGATGACCTGACCGCGCTCGCCCATGACCAGGACGCTTTCGCCCGGCTGGCGAAGACGGTGCTCTCCGATCTCGACCTGATCGACGGCGAAGATGACGAGACCGAGGCGACCGAGCCCGACGAGAATGAGAGCGACGAGGAGGATGAAGAGGACGACGGCGACGGCGAGGATGAGGAGGACAATCCCGCCGGCCAGGATGCCGCGCTCGACACCCGCGCCGAAGACTCCGACGGCGACCCGCAGGAGGGCGACCAGGACGCCGACATGGATTTCGACGATCTGTCGGAGGCGGAAATGGGCGAGGAGGCGGACGAGGGCATGCAGCCCTTCCGCCCCAACATGCAGTGGACCGACCTCCCCTCCACCTTCCAATATTCCGCCTATACCGAACAGTTCGACGAGATCCTCGGCGCCGAAGACCTTTGCGATCCCGAAGAGCTGACGCGGCTGCGCTCCTATCTCGACCAGCAACTGACCAGCCTGCAGGGCGTCGTCGCGAAGCTCGCCAACCGGCTGCAGCGCAAATTGCTGGCGCAGCAGAACCGCGCCTGGGATTTCGATCAGGACGAGGGCATGCTTGACGCCGCGCGCCTCGCCCGCGTCATCACCAACCCGACGCAGTCGCTCAGCTACAAGGTGGAGCGCGACACGGATTTCCGCGACACTGTGGTCACGCTCCTCATCGACAATTCCGGCTCCATGCGCGGACGGCCCATCTCCATCGCCGCGATCTGCGCCGATATCCTCGCCCGCACGCTGGAACGCTGCGCGGTGAAGACGGAAATCCTCGGTTTCACGACGCGCGCTTGGAAGGGCGGCTCGTCACGCGAAAAATGGCTGAAGGACGACCGCCCCGCCGCGCCCGGCCGCCTCAACGATCTGCGCCACATCGTCTACAAGACCGCCGATGCGCCCTGGCGCCGGGCGCGCAAGAATCTCGGCCTGATGATGCGCGAGGGGTTGTTGAAGGAGAATATCGACGGTGAAGCCCTCCTCTGGGCGCACAACCGCCTGATCGGCCGGCCGGAGGAACGCCGCATCCTGATGGTGATTTCCGACGGTGCGCCGGTCGACGATTCGACCCTCAGCGTCAACAGCGGCAATTATCTCGAAACCCATCTGCGTCAGGTCATCGACTGGATCGAAACCCGCAGCCCCGTCGAGCTGATCGCCATCGGCATCGGCCACGACGTCACCCGCTATTACGAGCGCGCCGTCACCATCATGGACGCCGAGCAGCTGGGCGGCACCATGGTCGAACAGCTCGCCGAACTGTTCGAGGACACCGCACCCTCCGTGCGCGGACGCAAACGGGCGGCCTGATGTCATGTCATGATCGCTATGGGCGGATATCCGCCGCTTGACGCCGCGGCGTGGGGTCCGCACATCGCCCGGTATGACAGACTTCGATACGATCGCCGATGACTGGGACATTCTGGAGCCGGACGACCGTTACCGGCTGCTGATCGATCTTGGCCGCGATCTCGATGACATGCCGGCCGCGCTGAAGACCGACAGCACGAAGGTGCGGGGCTGCTCTGCCAGCGTCTGGGTCTATCCGGTGCCGACCGACACGGACCGGCTGCGCTTTCTGGCCGATAGCGACGCGGCGATCACCAAGGGTATCGTCGCCCTGATTCTGGCGCTCGTCCAGAACCGGCCCGCCGGCGAGGTCGCGGCACTGGACATTGCCGATCGGCTGCGGCCGTTCGAACTCGACAAGCATCTGTCCTCCAACCGGACGCAGGGCGTTCCCAACATGATCGCGCTGGTCAAGGACACCGCGGACCGTCTGGCCGCCGGCGAACTGGCCGGGAAAGACGCGGCGTGAACGCCCTCATGAAACCGGTCATCGACCAGTTCATGAAGGCGATCCCGCACATTCGCGAGCTGGGCATCCGCTATTCCGGCGTCGGCCGCGACTGGGCCGAGCTGGAACTGCCCTGGGCGGAACGGCTGGTCGCCTATCCGGGCGATGATGGCGAGAAGGGGATCATCGCCTCCGGCGCGATCTTCACCCTGATGGACTCCGTCGGCGGCTTCAGCGTTCAGGCGGCGCGCCGGCGCCCGACGCGGATCGCGACCGTCGATCTCAGGCTCGATTATCTCCGGCCGGCGCGCCCCGGCGAAACGGTCGTCGGCTATTCGAAGGTCGCGAAGCTGACGAAGAGCGTCGCGTTCGTGCGCGGCTATGCGCATGACGGCGACCGTGACGACCCGCTGGCGCTCATGTCGGGCTGTTTCATGGCGACGGCGGGCGCGAAATCATGAATTTCGCCCCGCTGGCCGCGCTACTCTCGACGCGCCATTCCGGCGTGCTGACCGGCATTCCCTATGCCGAAACGCTCGGCCTGGAATTCGAAATCGACGAGGGCGGCGTTCTTCTGCGCATGCCCTATCGCAAGACGCTGATCGGCGCGCCCAGCCCGCCGCGCCTGCATGGGGGCACGGTCGCCGGCCTGATGGAGATCGCCTGCATGGCGGCGCTTCTGCGGGACGAGACTGTAACGAGCGTGCCGGCGCTGAAGCCCATCGACGTGACCGTGGATTATCTGCGCGCGGGACAGCCGGAGACGACCTATGGCCGCGCGACGGTCATGCGCCGCGGGCGCCGCGTGGCGAACGTGCGGGTCGAGGCGTGGCAGTCGGATCCGGGCGCGCCCATCGCCGCCGCGCGCATGAACGTGATGATCGTCGGGGCGGACGGGGCCGCCTGACGCCGCCCGGCCTCCCTGTAACTTCGGCTGTTTCCGTGTCGAAACTCCTCCTGACCGCGCGTTTCACCGCGCCCGACGAACAGGAGAGACAATTGGCCACCACCGCCGCGCAGACATCCGGACCGCGAAAGGGCCTTCTGGCCATCCTTGCGGTCATCATCATCGGCCTTGGCGCGCTCGCCTATACGACGCTCGTGCCCAGCGGGCCGTCCGCGCCCATCTATACGGCGGCCTCCGACAATCTGGGCGCCGGGGGTGCCGACACCGTCGCCTATTTCACCGACGGCCGACGCGTCGACGGCACCGACGAATTCACGACCGAATGGCGCGGCGCGGAATGGCGTTTCGCCAGTGCCGAGCACCTCGCCATGTTCGAGGCCGATCCGGAACGATATGCGCCGCAATATGGCGGCTATTGCGCCTGGGCGCTGGCGGATAACCGGCTCGCGAGCGGCGATCCCGACAATTGGAACATCGTCGATGGAAAGCTCTATCTGAATTACAATGACGAGATCGAGGAGCGCTGGAAGAAGGATATTCCCGGCTTCATCGAGATGGCGGACATCAACTGGCCGACCATTTTGGGGAACGGCTAGGTCTGAGGGTTCTAGTGACTCAGCGTGACGACCGGCGGCGCGGCAGGGTCTTACGCCGCGCAGGCCGTCTCCAGCGCATAGCCACGGCGGCGCTGGACTGAGGAGCCGAGGCCGAGGGCTTCCCGGTATTTCGCCACGGTGCGCCGGGCGATGTCGAAGCCCTCGGCCTTCAACAGCGCGACCAGCTTGTCGTCGGACAGCACCTTTTTCGGATCCTCTTCGGCGATCAGCGCGGCGATGCGATCCTTGACCGCCTCGGCGCTGACGGCATCGCCGCCATCGGCCGACTGGATCGCGCTGGTGAAGAAATATTTCAGTTCGAACAGGCCGCGTTCGCACATCATGTATTTGTTCGAGGTCACGCGGCTGACGGTCGATTCGTGCATGTCGATCTCGTCGGCGATGGCGCGCAGCGTCAGCGGTTTCAGCTTGGAGACGCCCTCCAGAAAGAAGCCTTCCTGCTGTTTGACGATTTCGGCGGCGACCTTGACGATGGTACGCTGGCGCTGGTCGAGCGCGTTCATCAACCAGTTGGCCGACTGCATGCACTCGGAAAGGAACGCCTTCGTCTCTTTCGATTTTACACCGCCCTCGGCAAGGTCGGCGGCGTAGGCGCGGTCGACGAGCAGGCGCGGCAGCGTCGCCGAATTGACCTCGACCTTCCAGCCGCCCTTCGGCCGCTTGGCGACGAACACATCGGGCACGATAGGCAAAGCTTCGCCGCCGCCATATTCGAGGCCGGGTTTCGGATTGTAGCCGCGCACCTCCTGGATCATGTCCATCAGGTCTTCATCGTCGCAGCGGCAGATGCGCTTCAGTGCCGCGAGATCGCCCCGCGCCAGAAGATCGAGGCGGCCGAGCAGCGCCGCCATGCACGGGTCGTAGCGATCCGCTTCGCGCGCCTGGATGGCGAGACATTCGCCGAGGTCGCGCGCGCCGACACCGGTCGGCTCGAAGGTCTGCACGGCCTTCAGAACCTCTTCGACCGCTGCCTCGCCCAGATCGAGGCGCCAGCCGATTTCCTCGCAACTGCCGGTGAAGTAGCCGGCATCGTCGACGAGGTCGATGATGTGCCGCGCCACCATCTGCTCGGCCTGTGGCAGCGCGGCCGCCTGATCGATCAGCACTTCGTGCAGCGTCTTCTCATGCGCCGCGCCGCCGCGCTCGCCGATATCGAAATCGTCGGCACCCGCACCGCCGGGTGCGGTGCCATTCAGGCTGAGGCCGCCATCGAGCGCGCCCGGATCGGGCTGCACGGCGTCGCTGCCGCTGTCATGATGGAAGACCTCTTCATTATGGTCGACGTCGAGCGGCGCGTCGCTTTCGGCCGCGCCCGCGCTCATCGCGATATCGGCCCCCTCCGGCTCGGCCGCCGGTTCGGGTTTCGCCTCGTCGGTTGACGCTTCCTTTACGTCGAGGAGCGGATTCTTTTCCAGCTCGTCCTGCAGATACGCTTCGAGCTCGATATTGGAGAGCGCGAGCAGCTTGATCGCCTGCTGCAGCTGCGGCGTCATGACGAGCTGCTGCGACTGGCGCAGATCGAGGCGCGGCCCCAGGGCCATCAGACGAAAAGCGCCATCATCTCTGGAAGCCCTCGCCAAGATAGACGCGGCGCACTTCCTCGTTCTGCACCAGCGCGTCGGGCGTGCCTTCGAAAAGGACACGGCCGTCGAAGATGATGCAGGCGCGATCGACGATGTCGAGCGTCTCGCGCACATTATGGTCCGTGATGAGGACGCCGATGTCGCGCCGCTTCAGCTGACAGACGAGGTCGCGGATATCGCTGATCGAAATGGGGTCGATGCCGGCAAAGGGTTCGTCGAGCAGCATGATCGACGGATCGGCGGCCAGCGCACGCGCGATCTCGCAGCGCCGCCGCTCGCCACCGGAAAGCGCCATGGCGGGCGAGGCGCGTAGCCGGCCGATGGAAAATTCCTCCAGCAGCTGTTCCAGCCGCTCGGCGCGGAGCTGCTTGTCCTTCTCGACGACCTCCAGAACGGACATGATGTTCTGTTCGACCGTCATGCCGCGGAAGATCGAGGTTTCCTGCGGCAAATAGCCGAGGCCGAGCGCGGCGCGGCGATACATGGGCAGCTGCGTGATGTTGACGCCATCGAGGCTGATGCGGCCATGGTCGGGCTGTACGAGGCCCATGATGGAATAGAAGCAGGTCGTCTTGCCCGCGCCATTGGGGCCGAGAAGGCCGACGACCTCGCCGCGCCGGACGCCGAGCGACACGTCGCGCAGTACCGTACGCTTTTCGTAACTCTTGCCGATGGAGATGACGGCCAGACCGCCGGCACCCGCAGGCGCATCGCGCGCTTCGCGGTCGATGCGTTCCGCCTCGTCGATGGTGTCGATCTCGCTCATGACACCGGACCTTAGCGGGCCGCGCGTTAAGGATAAATGACGAACTCGCGCATCTGGCCCGGTTCCTGCATCATCAGGGCGCGAAGCTCATATGTGCGGCAAAGCGATGAAAAAGAGGCGATATGGCGCAATCGGCCCGGTTGCGCCTCCCGTTAACCATTCGCTAGGAAAACTTAATTAATGTCAATTCGGTAGCGTTCGGGGCGGGGAAAGAATGTCGGCGTATCTGCGCAGTCTACGCGATTGTCTAAGAATTGCTGGCCTGTTCCTGTCATGTCTTGCCGTGTCTTCTTTTGCGGTGTCTTCGCCGGCGCACGCCGCGGATGGACTGCGGATGGCCATGCCCGAAATGGGCTGGCCGGGCGTCATTACCGGCATGTTCATGGGCTTCCTGATCCTGCCCGTCTTCTACAATGTCGGCCTTTATGCGGTGCTGCGCGACCGTTTGATCGCCTGGCATAGCGTGCGGGTGACCTGCATCGCGCTCGCCGTGATTGCCCTGTCTCCATTGTCGATCGGCACGGTGTTCGCCGTCGACAGCCTGGCCCGCGTCATTCTCTTTTACCTGTTCTTTCATCTTGCCGTCGCCTGTTCCGGCATCTTCCTCGAATCCTATATCGAGCGGGACATATTTTCGCGCGGCATGAGCCGGGCGCTTCGGTGGAGCGGTGCCGCGATCATGCTCGTCGCCCCGATCTCGCTGCTGGAATTTTCCAACCCCGCCCTGGCGCTGTTGCGTTCGGTCGTACTCTTCGGCGTTCTGGCGATCCTAGTCTCGGCGATGGTGCGGGCCGTACGGCGCGGCAGTCAGGCGGTATGGTTCCAGATCGCCGCCTGGTCCGGCATAATCCTCGTCTGCGCGGTCAGCCTGACGATCAACATCATCACGCAGGCCGCCAACCCGAACTTTCTCGCCTGGCTCTCGATCGCGCTGATGATGGAGGTCGCCCTGACCGCGGCCGGCGTCGCGTGGCGCTTCCTGCGTCTGAAGAAGGAGCGCGACGAGGCGCGCCTCAACGAGGCGATCCTCGACAAGGCGGCGCATACCGACCCGCTGACGGGCCTCGCAAACCGGCGCGGCCTGATCGCCCATACGCGCGAGGGTGTGATTCACGGATTCGATGCGCTGGCGATCTTCGATCTCGACCATTTCAAGAGCGTCAACGACGATCTGGGCCACGATGTCGGCGACCGCGTGCTGCAGGCGGCAGCGACGGCGCTGATGGACGATCGCGGGCCGGGCGAATTGCTCGCCGTGCGCTTGGGCGGGGAGGAATTCGCGCTTCTCGTCGCCGGCGCCGATCCCGAAGCGCGTATCGAGGCCATTCGCAACGCCATTCCCGTTCACGCCGCCGGCGTGGTGCTACCCTATCGCCGGCAGGTCACGGCGAGCGCCGGCCTCATTCATCTGGAAGGCGGCGAAACCCTGTCGGATGCCATGCGTATCGCCGACCGCCGCCTCTACGCCGCCAAGATGGCAGGCCGGAACCGCATGATCGTGGCGGACGTCGATATTGACGAGGACGGGACGAGCGACGAGCGGGTCAGCGCCGCCGCCTGAACCGGAGGCTGAAGCGCCGCCTGTTTCGCCGCCCGAGGATCAAACCTCGGGCTCGTCTTCCTCATCCTCCCGGTAATTTTCCCAATCGTCCATGGTCGACAGAAACTCGCTCAGGTCGATGAAGTCGTTGACCGATTTCTGCAGTTCCGACGATACCTGGGCACGGGTGGAGGCGCATTCGACGCGGATGCCGCGCCGGCGCAGCTTGTCCGCAAGATAATGGAAATCGGCATCGCCTGTCACGATGACGACGACGTCCGGCTTGATCTCCAGGCACATTTCCACCGCGTCCATCGCCATCAGCACGTCGACATTGGTGTTGAGCGTTTCGGGCGCGCGCGGGCTGCCCTTGCCGTGATGCGTCACCGCCATGAATCCGTTGAAGCGCAGAAAGTCGCGGAAGCGGATCTTGGCGTCATGGCGCTGCTGCCATTCGGGCGGCATGTCCTCATAGCGCATGGCGGGCGGCAGACCGAGATAGACCACCATCTCGATGAGCATGCGGTCGTGCTGTTCGTCGGCCAGATAGTCGGCGAGCGCGATGTAATCGGTCTTCTTGCCGGCCTGCCACGCGGCATGGGCGAAGTTCGCCTCGTCGACGAAGATGAGGACATTGTTCATGGATGTGCGACTTTCAGGATCAAAAGGTCGATGCAAAAATGGAGGTGTTCCCGCGCTCCTAGCGAGCACGGGTTGAAAGGTCACGCGGCGGATTTGCCGCGCCGGTCCTTCGCGATCTTGTTGTCCTGACGTTCTATCGCTCTGACAGTGGTGCGCCGCGCGCCGCTTCTTATTCGTCGGCGACCTGGCGTATACCCGCCCGTCCGCCGCCACGGCGCAGTTCGGACGCACGTTCGGCATGGCGACGCATGATCGTATCCAGCATCTCCACCCGGTCCTGCGCCAATTGCATGCGCCGGCGGATGCGGGCTTCGCGCGTGGCCATGGCGGCGGCGAAGGCCTGTCTGTCTTCGCGGCTGAGCTCCGCATAGGCATCGCGCATGCGCGCCTGGGCCCGCGCATGATCGCGCTGTACCAACTGGCGTTCCGTCGCCTGGGCCTCGGCGATGGCGTCGAGATCGAGCTCGTCCGCGGCGAGCAGTTCCAGAACCCGCATGCGCGCACGCCGGACCGCCTCGTCATGGCCCGGGACGCTTTCCTTGACCATCGCCGCGGCCAGCGCCTGACGCCCCTCCAGCGACAGACCGCCAAAGGGCTGCTGCGCGGCGACGGGCGCCGAGGCCGCCGCCGCGAACAGCGCCGGCAGCGCGAAACGGGACATTCGGCGAACGCGCGTCATGGCAGTATGAACTCCTCTTCGGGGCGCGGCGTGAAGACGTAGCCCACCATCAACAGATCGTCATTCGGCTGGTCGAAATCCGCGCCGGACAGTACCGGCACATCGCCCGCGACGCCGGCGGCGCTCGCCATCTGCATATCGTCCGGCAGCATCTGCGGCGCGCCGAATGGGTCTTCGGCGTCCATGCTCGGCGTCGACACCGGCGATCCGGCGGCAGGGGCATCCATTTCCGCCATCTGCGGCTGTCCCACATCGCTGGCCGGTCCGGCCGGGCCGATGCCGGTGTAGATAAGGACGCCGGCCACTGCCGCGGCAGCCGCACCGCCGAACATGACGGCGCCGCGGCGCCAGCCCGAGGCGGGTGTCGCGGCGTCGGCGCGCGCGATCTCGGCGAGCGCCGCATCGGCGGCACGGCGCGAAGCATCGGCCGCGCTCGCCGGCGCGCGGCCGGTCGCGGCCCAGCCGCTCAGCAATATGTCGATCGGCTCCGCGCGGGCGGCGGGCGTACGGATAAGCATTTCCGTCATCGCGTCGCGACCTGAA
>JBCCAC010000052.1:0-10141 GCA_039815015.1 Pseudomonadota bacterium
ATCGCGGCGATCTCCGCCACAGGCTCGGAAAAGCTCCGCACCCCCTTCGAGCCCCTCCCTGACTGGTCGGACCATGCGCCGTTCAACGATCTGGCGGCTGCCGAAGCACTGATCACCGATGCGACCGCCGGCATCATGGTGGAACCGGTACAGGGCGAAGGCGGCATCCTGCCGGCCGAACCGGAATTCCTCGCCGGCCTGCGCAAGCTTTGCGACGACAATGATCTGATGCTGATCTTCGACGAGGTGCAGTGCGGTGTCGCGCGCACGGGTACGCTGTTCGCGCATGAGCAATATGGCGTCACGCCCGACATCATGGCGGTCGCCAAGGGGATTGGCGGCGGTTTTCCGCTGGGCGCATGTCTGGCGACCGAAAAGGCCGCGTTCGGCATGACCGTCGGCACGCACGGATCCACCTATGGCGGCAATCCGCTCGGTATGGCGGCCGGCCTTGCCGTTCTCGACGTGGTGGCCGAACCGGAGTTCCTGGCACACGTGCGCGACATGGGCGACCGGCTGCGCCACGCGCTCGAACAGTTCATCCCGAACCATGACGATCTGTTCGAGAGCGTCCGCGGCAAAGGCCTCATGCTCGGCATCCGCATGACGGAGGTCTCGCGGCCGTTCGTCAATTTCGCGCGTCAGTTCGGCATTCTGACGGTGGCCGCGGGCGACAATGTCGTGCGCATCCTGCCGCCGCTGAACATTGATGAGAGTCACATCGCCGAGTGCACGCGAACGCTTTCGGACGCCGCGAACGCCTATCGAGAGGCGAAGGCGACCGGCAAGGCCGCCTGACACGAAACCGAAACGCGCGCCCGGCGCGTCGCTTACTTGGCCGTAAGACGGCTTTAATGAATGTGCTGCAAGCCCACCGGTGCCGGGCCGGAAATCTGTAGAGTCGTTCCATGCCCCATTTTCTCGATCTCGATCCGCTCGGTCCCGAGACCATTCGCGCCATTCTGGACGCCGCAGCCGAGCGCAAGGCGGCGCGCGCCGGCAGGCCGCATGGGACCGTCGATGACGACGCGCCGCTGCATGGGCACATGCTGGCCGCCATCTTCGAGAAAAGTTCGACACGGACACGCGTATCGTTTGCGACGGCCATGCAGCAGCTCGGCGGTGCGATCCAGACGCTGGCCGCGGGCGACATGCAATTGGGGCGCGGCGAAACGATCGAGGACACGGCAAAGGTGCTGTCGCGCTATGTCGATGCGATCGCGCTCAGGACCGATCTGCACGACAAGCTGACATCGCTGGCGGATGCCGCGACCGTCCCCGTCATCAACGCGCTGACCGATAACAGCCACCCCTGCCAGATCCTGGCGGACGTCATGACGGTGGAGGAGACGCGCAGCGCGCCGGTCGCCGGCACGACATGGACCTGGCTGGGCGATGGCAACAATGTCTGCCAGTCGCTGATCGAGGCGGCCGGCCTCCTCGGCTTCACCCTGCGCCTCAGCGTGCCGGCGGCTTACGATCCCGATCCACGCTACGCGGCCCTGGCCGAGGCGCGCGGCAAGGTGACGGGCGGCCGGATCGAAGTGGTCAGAAATCCGCAGGAGGCGATCGAGGGCGCCGATGTCGTCGTTACGGATACCTGGGTCTCGATGGGCGACAAGGACGCGTCGCGGCGCATGATCGCACTCGCGCCCTATGCGGTCACGCCCACACTGATGGCGAAAGCGGCGACGGACGCGATGTTCCTGCACTGCCTGCCCGCGCATCGCGGTGAGGAGGTCGAGGCGAGCGTTATCGACGGTACCCAGTCATATGTCTTCGACGAGGCCGAGAACCGCGTACATGCGCAGAAGGCCGTCCTCCTCTGGGCGCTCGGCAAGTTGTAGCCGCGAAGGCGCGCGCCTATCTGCTGCCGATGCTGAACGAAGTCACCAACGAGATGGGCGCCGCCGCCACGGCCGGCGACCGCGTTATGGGATTCACGGTTCCCGGTCGGTCGGGACGCGGGCGCATGATGCGCCTCGACGACACGCTGGACGTCATCCTGTCCGCGCACGATTATCCGCCGGTCCTGGCGCGCGCGCTCGGCGAGGCTCTGGTGCTGACCGCGCTCATCGGCAGCGCGTTGAAGGGCGATGCCGATCAGACGACGGTGCAGGCGAAAGCGGAGGATGGCGCGGTCGGCCTGATCGTCTGCGACTATCGCGCCGGGGAATTGCGCGGCTATCTGGGCTTCGATGCCGAGAAGGCCGCCGCGCTGCCGGAGGATCCCGACCTGCCGGCGCTGTTCGGCAAGGGCTATCTGGCCGTGACGCTGGAGCCGTCGGGCGGCGAAGAGCGCTATCAGGGCATCGTACCGCTGGAGGGCGCGGATCTTGCCGAGGCCTTCGCGACCTATTTCGCAAGTTCCGAGCAGATCCCGACGCTTCTGAAAGTTGGCGTGTCGCAGGACGGTGATGGCAGCTGGCGCGCCGGCGGCATGCTGTTGCAGCATCTGCCGCGCGGCGAGCAGGACAAGGTGCGGCTGCACGCCGCCGACACGCATGAAGACTGGGCGCACCTGGCCGCGCTCGGTGCCACCGTGACGGCGGCGGAGCTGACCGATACCACGCTTCCCATGGAAACGCTTCTATGGCGCCTGTTCAACGAGGACGAGGTCAGGACGCTGCCGACGACGCCGCTGTCGCGCGGCTGCCGCTGTTCCGCCTCCCATATCGAGGCGCGACTCGGGACGCTTCCCGAAGCCCATCGGGCGGAACTGCGCGAGGATGACGGTCAGGTGCGCGTCGACTGCGAATTCTGTTCGCGCCAGTTCGTGGTTTCGGTTTAACGACGCCAAGCTTTTCATGCTGGCGCGCCGCTTCCCGTCATAATAGGCCCCGCCCGGTCATGACCTCACTTACTCACCTCGATCGCCTCGAAGCCGAGAGCATCCATATCATGCGCGAGGTCGCCGCGACCTGCGAAAACCCCGTGATGCTATATTCGGTGGGGAAGGACTCCGCCGTCATGCTGCATCTGGCGCTGAAGGCGTTCGCACCCTCGCGCCTGCCCTTCCCGCTGATGCACGTCGATACCGGGTGGAAATTTCGCGAGATGATCGAATATCGCGACGCGCTGGCCGAGCGGCTGGGGCTGGAACTGATCGTGTGGCAGAACCAGCAGGGCCTGAAAGACGGCGTCGGCCCGTTCACGCACGGCTCTGCCGTCCATACCGACATCATGAAGACGCAGGCGCTGAAACAGGGCCTCGACCATCACGGGTTCGACGCGGCCTTTGGCGGCGCCCGGCGCGACGAGGAAAAAAGCCGCGCGAAGGAGCGCGTCTTTTCCTTCCGGTCCGCGCAGCATCGCTGGGATCCCAAGAACCAGCGGCCGGAGCTGTGGAACATCTACAATACGCAGGTGGCGAAGGGGGAATCCATGCGCGTCTTCCCGCTCTCCAACTGGACCGAGCTCGATATCTGGCAGTATATCTACAAGGAGGAGATCCCCCTCCCCGGCCTGTACCTCGCGGCGGCGCGTCCGGTCGTGGAGCGTGACGGCACACTCATCATGGTCGATGACGACCGTATGCCGCTGGAGGATGGCGAGGTGCCGGAACAGCGCATGGTCCGGTTCCGGACGCTAGGCTGCTATCCGCTGACGGGCGCGGTCGAAAGCGAAGCGACGACCCTTCCCGAGGTCATTCAGGAGATGCTGCTGACGACCTCGTCGGAGCGTCAGGGCCGCGTCATCGATTCCGATGCCGGCGCATCGATGGAAGCGAAGAAGCAGGAGGGGTATTTCTGATGACCTACACCCCCGACGCGCAGATCGCGGACGACATTCTCGGCTATTTGGACACCCACGAGAACAAGACGCTGCTGCGCTTCCTGACCTGTGGCAGCGTCGACGACGGCAAGTCGACCCTGATCGGCCGCCTGCTTTACGACACCAAGATGATCTACGAGGATCAGCTGGCGGCGGTCGAGCGGGATTCCAAGCGCGTCGGCACGACGGGCGACGCGCCCGACCTCGCCCTGCTGGTCGACGGCCTTGCGGCGGAGCGCGAACAGGGCATCACCATCGACGTCGCCTACCGCTTCTTTTCGACCGAGAAACGCAAGTTCATCGTCGCCGACACGCCGGGACACGAGCAATATACCCGCAACATGGCGACCGGGGCCTCGACCGCCGACGTTGCCATCATCCTCATCGACGCCCGGTACGGCATCCAGACGCAGACGCGGCGGCATGCCTATATCGCGTCGCTGCTGGGCATTCGCCACGTGGTCGTCGCGGTCAACAAGATGGACCTCGTCGACTGGTCGGAAGACGTCTTCGACCGCATCGAGATCGGCTTCCGCAAATTCGCCGGCGTGCTCGATTTCGCCGATATCGTCTGCATTCCGATGAGCGCATTGACGGGCGACAACGTCACCGAAGCCGGCGATACGACGCCCTGGTATGACGGGCCGGCGCTGCTCGATTATCTGGAAACCGTCGATGTCGCGGACCGGGGCGACGAGCGGCCGTTCCGCCTGCCGGTCCAGTGGGTGAACCGGCCCGACCTCAATTTCCGCGGCTTCGCAGGCACGGTCGCCTCGGGACGCATCGCGCCGGGCGACGAGATCATCTCCATACCCTCCGGCAAGCGCAGTCATGTGAAGCGCATCGTGCTGGGCGATGACGATCTCGACGAGGCGCGTCAGCATCAGGCGGTGACGCTGGTGCTGGCGGACGAAATCGATTCCAGTCGCGGCGATCTTATCTGCGACGTCGCGAACCCGGCCGAACAGTCGGACCAGTTCCAGGCGCGGCTGATCTGGATGGCGGAGGCCCCGCTCCTGCCCGGCCGGCAATACCGTCTGAAGACCGGCAATCGTACGGTCGGCGCGTCGGTCTCGACGCTGAAGCACAAGGTCGACGTCAACGACTTCTCGCAGAAACCTGCAAAGGTTCTGGAACTGAACGAGGTCGGCGTCGGCAATATCTCGCTCTCCGCCGCCATCGCGTTCGATCCGTACAAGGACAATCGGCGCACGGGCAGCTTCGTCCTGATCGACCGGCAGACCAACGAGACCGTCGGGGCCGGCATGCTCGATTTCTCGCTGCGCCGCGCTGCGAACGTCGTTTGGCAGGATCTGAAAATCGGCCGCATGGAGCGCGCCGATCTGAAGAACCAGCAGCCGGCCGTGCTATGGTTCACCGGGTTGTCCGGCTCCGGCAAGTCGACCATCGCCAATCTGGTCGAGCAGCGCCTTTACGATCTCGGCCGGCATACGGTGATCCTCGACGGCGACAATGTCCGCCACGGCCTCAACAAGGATCTGGGCTTTACGGATGCCGACCGGGTGGAGAACATCCGCCGCGTTTCCGAAACCGCCAAGCTGATGGCGGACGCCGGCCTTATCGCGCTCGTCTCCTTCATCTCGCCATTCCGGTCAGAGCGGCAGATCGCGCGCGCGATGATGCCCGAGGGCGAGTTCATCGAAATCCATGTCGACACGCCGCTGGCGGTTGCCGAGGCGCGCGACGTCAAGGGGCTCTACGCCAAGGCGCGCGCGGGCGAGATCAAGAATTTCACCGGCATCGACAGCGCGTACGAACCGCCGGTCGATCCCGAAATCCGCGTCAACACGGTCGAAACGAGCGCCGAGGAGGCGGCGGAACGCATCGTCGCCTATCTCGACGCCCGCGGACTGCTGGAGGGGCCATCGTTCCATGGCGGCCTATGATGTCTTCAACGGCGATGCCGACGGCATCTGCGCGCTGGTTCAGCTTCGACTGGCGGAACCGCGCGCGGCCACACTGATCACCGGGGTCAAGCGCGACGTCGCACTGCTCAAACGGATAGAGCCGCGTGCCGGCGACCGCATCACCGTCCTCGACATTTCGATGCGCAACAATCGCGGGGCACTGGATGCAGCGCTCGAAGCGGGCGCGCATGTTCTTTACGTCGATCATCACAATCCCGGCGACGTCCCGGCTCACGAGCGGCTTCAGGCGCTCATCGATACCGACGCGGAGAGCTGCACCTCGTTGATCGTCGATCGGCATCTGCAAGGCGCGCATCATGACTGGGCCATCGTCGCGGCCTATGGCGACGGCCTGGGCACGGCCGCCGACCGGCTGGCCAGCGCCGCCGGGTTCGATGACACCGCCCGCGCGCACCTTTCGGAGCTCGGAACGCTCATCAACTATAATGGCTATGGCGCGACGCTGGCCGATCTGCATTTCAGGCCGGACGATCTTTATCGGCGACTGGTGAGGCATCGAACACCGGCGGCGTTCATAGTCGATGACCAGACGACTCTGTGGGCGCTGAGGGACGGTCACGCCGCCGACATGGCCGTGACCGACGATGCCCGCACCGTCGACGATAGCGCGGCCGGTCTGATCGTCATGCTGCCGGACGGCCCCGCCGCCCGGCGCGCTTCCGGCACCTATGGCAACCGGCTGGCGCTATCGGACCGTAACCGCGCGCATGCCGTCCTCACCGAGAAAGCGAAGGGCGGCTACCTGGTCAGCGTGCGTGCGCCGCTGGCGCGCTGCGAAGGCGCCGATCATCTGTGCCTGGAATTCGATACGGGCGGCGGCCGCACCGGCGCGGCCGGTATCAACCATCTGCCTGCCGATCAGCTCGACACCTTCGTCACCGCGTTCCGGGAAGCGTTCAAACCCTGAAAGGGCCGAAACGCTTCCCGGCCGGTGATCAGAAGCTGCCGCGCAGCGTCACGCCGTAGGTCCGCGGCTCGGCAAGGAAGGCCGAGAAGGTCTGCTGCGGCGCAATCAGCGGCGTGTTGAAGGCGACCTGCGTATAGTCGACGTCGAACAGGTTCTGCGCGAACCCTTCGATCGACCAGCGATCGTCCGGCCCGCTGATCCCGACGCGAACGTTGGTGACGATGAAGCCGTCCTGGATCTTCGCCGGCAACAGGTCGGAACCGGTGTTGAAGTCACCCATCAGACGCGTATTGGCATAGACCAGACCGGTCAGGCCCGTATCGCCGATCGGCGGCGTCCAGGAGAACGACCCCGTCATCGTGTAGTTCTGCGCGTTCGAGAGGTCGGCACCCGGCAGCAGACGCAGCGTCGGCGTCAGGGGATCGCCGTCGTCGGTCCCGACCAGATTGTCCTCGTAGGATGCGTCCGTAAAGGCGAAGCCGCCGGTGATGCTGATCGTATCGCTCGGCCGGATCGCCGCGTCGATTTCGATGCCCTGCGAGGTAACGCCGTTCGTCACATCGCTCGGGTCGCACGCGCCGGTGGTCGGATCATCGTCACGGTCCGCACCGCCGAGATCCGCGTCGCAGCCATTGATGTTCTGCACGACGAAGACCGAGCCGTTGAACGTGTTCAGCTGGAAGTTGAACACCTCCTGATAGAACAGCGCCGCGGCGAACGAGAAGGTCGGATCGTCATATTTGAAGCCGACCTCGAATGCGTTGATCGTCTCTTCCTCGAACTGAAGATTGTCGACATCGAGCCCTGCCGCCGGACTGGACAGCGGGAACACCGACGATGTGACGAGCGCGGAGCGGTCGAGGTTGAAGCCGCCCGCCTTGTAGCCGCGCGAGTAGCTGCCGTAGACCAGGGTTTCGTCGCTCGGCTCCCAGGACAGGACCGCCGTACCGGTGACCTGATCCTCGCTCCGCGTATCCTCGAATTCGAGACCGTTCAGTTCCGACGTCGAGTTTCCGACGCAGGTCAGCGCCGTGATGCCGCCCGCCAGGCCTGCAAGCGGGCTGGCGAGGAGCGGGCTCAGAAGCTCGCGGTTCGCCTCGCAGAAGGTGTTCGTATTGTTGAACGAGGCGTCGAAGTCCTTGGTATCGTTCGTATACCTGACACCCAATGTCAGATCGATATTATCCGTAACGTGGACGATATTATGCGTGAAGAACGCGAAATTGTTGCTGAGCTGATTGTACGCCGCAACGTCGTCGCCGACGAGATTGGCGCTCGAAAGATTGCCGATACCGGCGAGGACGAGCGGCGTCGCCGGTCCGAAGGCACCGCCGCCAGCGCTGAGCGCGCCGATGCCGGTCTCGCCGAGACAGTCGGGCGCCGACGGATTGACGAGTGCCGGGTTGATCGCGAGCGCGATGCGGCAGCTGGCAAACACGCCATATTGCGAGCCGAACTTCAGATTGTCCCGCAGCGACAGATCCTCATTGGCGTAGAAGGCGCCGACCAGCCAGTCGAGCCGGTCGTCGAACAACGTGCCCTGCGCACGAATTTCCTGCGTGAAGGTCTGGAACTCGCGGGCTGCCGCCGTCGGACCGGGTTCACGGAACAGGATGTCGACGCCGGTATAATCGGTGTCGGACCCCTGATCGTTCTGGAATTCACGATAGGCCGTGATGGAGGTCAGGCTGATGTCGCCCAGCTGATAGTCGGTCTGCAGCGAAATGCCGTAGTCTTCCGCACCGCCGGCGTAGGACCGGCCGGGCGTAATGAAGAGTTCGCGTTCGAAAATGCCCGGGCCGAGCGCCGCCGGGTTCTGGCCGAGCTCGAGGAGGATCGGGATGACCGGGTTCGCGGTCGTCGTCAGGCCTGGCCCGATAATGTCCGTACTGAAAGTATCGAGCCCTTCCGTAATCTGCGCGAAGGGTGTGAACGAGGCCGGCAGGAACTGCGCCGCACAGCATTCCTCGTTCGATTCCGAATAGTCGCCGATCAGGCGGAAGGAGAGGTCGGGCGTCGGATCATAAGCGACCTGCGCACGGATCAGGTAGCGGTCACGGTCATTGACCTGCCCGCCATTCACATTGTCGTCGAAGAAGCCGTCCCTGTTGGTATAAGTGCCGTCGACGCGCACGGCGATCTCGTCGGTGACGGGCGCATTGATGCCGGCTTCGACGCGGAAGAAATCGAAATTGCCGTAGCTGAACGAGCCGTAGCCTTCGAAGACACCCGTCGGCGCGGCCGTGAAGATGCCGAGGAGACCAGCCGTGGAATTCCGACCGCCGAGCGTACCCTGCGGGCCGCGCAGCACCTCGACCCGGTCGATGGGGCCAAGATCGCCGAGCGCGTTGCCGGTCCGTGAGCGGTAAACACCGTCGATGAAGGTCGCGACGGAGTTTTCGAGGCCCGGATTGTCGCCGACGGTACCGATGCCGCGAACGCGGACGGTCGTGTTCGCCTCCGTACCCGTCGCGGAGATGAGAATGGAGGGTGTCACCTGGTTCAGCTGGCGGATGTCGTTGACGCCGGAATTCTGCAGCGTCTGACTGTCGATGGCGGAAATGGCGATCGGCACGTCGGCCAGCTGCTGTTCGCGGCCCTGTGCCGTCACGATGATAACGCTGTCGTCGAGGTCGGTATCGGCAGCGGCGAACTCGGTTTCCTCCGAACTGACGTCGGCGCCGTCGACCAGAGTCGTGTTCGTATCGGCATCCTGCGCAAACGCCGGCGCGGCGACGGCAAACAAAGCGGCGGACGAAAGCAAAGCGTATTTCATGGTACCCCTCCCCAGGAATGTGCCGGTTTTCCGGCGTTCCCGACTTGGATAGGCGAAAGCGGAAGGGCTCCACAACCCGGTGTCGGCGGTCGCTTCGGCAGGTGTGATATTTTAGTAACACGCGAAACGGTGACGGCATATGCGCAGATAAAGATAAGCCCCATGCAGGCCCCGTCTTTTCACCGGGTTCGACCTGGTCGTCAGCCATGCTAGATGTAAATAAAAATCCGGGGGAGATTTCGATGCGCGCGATGCTTCTGCTATCCGCCGCCCTGCTGACAGGGTGTACCGTCACCAATGGCGACGGCGCCGATAGCGCGGCCGAGATGGGGACGGACAGTCAGGAGAAGGTCGCGGCCTCCGGCCGGACACCGGGCTATAACCCGGACCGCAACGCCTATTTCGGCGATCTTCACATTCATACGCGCAACTCGTTCGACGCCTACATCTTCAACGTGCGCGCCACGCCCGACGATGCCTATCGCTTCGCGCGCGGCGAAGCGCTGACGCATCCGTCGGGGTACGACATCCAGCTGTCGGGGCCTCCCCTCGACTTCATATCCGTGACCGACCACGGCGCCTATCTCGGCATTCTGCCGGCGATGGACGACCCGTCATCGCCGCTTTCGAAACTGCCCATCGCCGCCGACATGTTCGGTACCGATCCGCTGACGATCACGCGCGCCTTTCAGCGGGTGGGGGCATCCGTCAGGAGCGGCGTCCCGCTACCAGGCG
>JBCCAC010000043.1:0-11152 GCA_039815015.1 Pseudomonadota bacterium
GGCTATCTCAGGCCCGGATGATCAGTTTCAGCTGCAAATACCACCATTCGATGCGTCTTCACGGGATCTACCGATTGATTTCCATTTGTCTGCCTCGGGATGAAAACGATTTGGGATGTGACGGCGCGACCACACCGCACTCGACGCCTCGCCCTCGACTCCCTATCTCCCGTCCCGTGCATCCCATTCAGACCAGCGACCTTCCGCCCAAGAGCCGGAAACTCTCCAAGCTGCGGCTCGTGTGGGATTTCGCGCGGGCCTATCCCGGACAGATCGCCGCCGCCCTTGTCGCCCTGATCGTCGCGGCCGCCACGACGCTCGCCGTTCCGCAAGGGCTCAAGCTAATCGTCGATCAGGGCTTCGGCGGTAGCGATCCCGATGCCATCGCGCCCTATTTCATCGGCCTGATCGGTGTCGTCATCATCATGGCGCTGGCGACGGCGACGCGCTTCTATTTCGTGTCCTGGCTCGGGGAGCGTGTCGTCGCCGACCTCCGCGTCGCCGTACACCGGCATCTGCTGTCGCTCGACCCGGCCTTTTTCGAGGAAAACCGACCGTCCGAGATCGCCAGCCGGCTGACGGCGGACACGTCCGTCATCGAACAGGTCGTCGGCACCAGCTTTTCGGTCTTCCTGCGCAACATCTTCATGGGCGTCGGCGGCGTCATCTATCTCTTCTTCCTAAGTCCGAAGCTGACCGGGCTCATGATGCTGATCATTCCGCTCACCATCGGCCCGATCGTCCTTCTGGGCCGGAAGGTCGCGACGACCAGCCGGTCCAGCCAGGACCGCATCGCCGAGGTCGGCGCCATCGTCGCGGAGACCCTCGGCGCCATCCGCATCGTGCAGGCGTTCACGCAGGAACCGCGGGAAAGCCGCCGTTTCGCCGGCGCGGTGGACGATGCCTTCGCCGCCGCCCGGCGCCGCATCCGCATCCGCGCCGTCATGACATCGTTCGTCATCTTCCTCATCTTCAGCGCCATCACGCTCGTCCTGTGGCAGGGCGCGGTCGACGTCATCACCGGCCGCATCACCGGCGGCACCATCACCGCCTTCGTCTTCGCGAGCGCCATCGTCGCCGGCGCGTTCGGCGCACTCACGGAAGTTTATGGCGATGTCATGCGCGGCGCCGGTGCGGCCGGCCGCATCGGCGAACTGCTCGCCGCGGTCCCGGCCATTCGTGCGCCGGAAACACCGGCCGTACTGCCTACGGATGGCGACGGCCGGCTCAGCTTCGACGGCGTCACTTTCCGCTATCCGACGAAGCCCGACGATCCCGCGATCATCGACTTCGACCTCGATATCGCCGCCGGCGAGACCGTCGCTGTCGTCGGCCCTTCTGGCGCCGGCAAGTCGACCCTGTTCCAGCTCATTCAGCGTTTCTACGACCCCCAGGCAGGGACGGTCCGCGTCGACGGCGTGCCGATTGCGACCCTCAGGCCGGCGGAGCTTCGCCAGCGGCTTTCCGTGGTCCCGCAGGAGACCGTCGTCTTCGGCGCGTCGGCCGCGGAAAACATCGCCTATGGGCGTCCGGGGGCGAGCGAAGACGAGATCTGGGACGCCGCCGTCGCGGCCAATGCGGACGGGTTTCTGCGTGACCTGCCCCAGGGCCTCGACACGTTTCTGGGCGAGGGCGGCACCCGCCTGTCCGGCGGCCAGCGCCAGCGCATCGCCATCGCCCGCGCGATCCTCCGCGACGCGCCGATCCTGCTCCTCGACGAGGCGACGAGCGCGCTTGATGCGGAATCCGAACGTGAGGTCCAGACCGCCCTCGAACGGCTGATGCAGGGGCGCACGACGCTGGTGATCGCGCATCGTCTCGCGACCGTGCGCAACGCCGATCGCATCGTCGTCATGGAGGACGGGCGTATCGTCGCGGAGGGTACGCATGCGGCATTGATCGCCGAGGACGGCCTCTACGCGCGCCTGGCGCGCCTTCAGTTCGAGGACGCCTGACCCGGTTTCGGTTCCGGCTGCGTGGCGAGGCCGACGACGCTGCCCGCCGTGAAGCCGTGGACGATCGACGACATCAGGATGGTGAAACCGACGGTCGCCCATAGCGCCTCGATATTCGCGAAGTCCGCATGTGTCGCGGCGTAGGCGAGATAGTAGATCGAGCCGAGGCCGCGCACGCCGTAGAAGGCGACGACGCCGCGCTGCCGCCAGCCCAGTGCGCTGCCACCGAGGGCAAGCATGCCGGCGAGCGGACGGACGACGAAGATAAGTGCGCCGCCAAGAATCGCCAGGCGCCAGTCGAGCGCCGGCCACAGGAGCGGTAGTACGCCGCCCAGCAGCACCAGCAGGATCGCCGTCAGGGCGTGTTCGATGGACTCCGAAAAGCCGTGCAGGCGCCGGTGGAATTCATGTTCCGCCTCCTGCCGGCGCAGCACGAGCCCCATGACGAAAGCGGCGATGAACCCATAGCCTTCGATGATTTCCGTCGCGCCATAGGTGAAGAGAACGCCGGCAAGTGCGACGACGCCCGATCCCGTATCGGCGAGGACGTTGTCGCGCGGCACGGCGAACATCAACTTGCCCAGAGCCCAGCCTGCGGCGGCCCCGGCGATTGCGCCGACGACGATCTTGTAGCCGACATAGAATCCGGCCCATTCGCCGATGTCGAACGTGCCGGCGGCGACGAAGATCGCCAGATAGACGAAGGGAAAGGCGAGGCCGTCATTCAGTCCTGCCTCACTCGTCAGCGCGAACCGGACCGGGTGTTCGCCGCCCTCCAGCGGCGGTCCGACCTGTACGTCCGCCGCCAGGACGGGATCGGTGGGCGCCAGCACGGCGGCAAGAAGCAGGGCGCCGCCGATGCCGAGGCCGGCCAGGCTGCCCATGCCGATGACCGCGGCCATGGTCAGCGGCATGCCGACGACCAGCAGTCCTACCGCCGGGCGCCAGATCCCCGCATCCGCCAGCTTGTCGATCCGAAGGCCGGTCCCGAACAGCGCCACGATGACCGCGAATTCGCTGGTCAGCTCCCACAGCTTCGGCCGTGCGACCGGATCGAAGGCCTCGGGCATTCCCGGCAGGAAGCCGAAGGCGAGAAGGCCGCCGATGATGAGAAGCGCGGAGGCCGCCGGCTCGCGGCCCGAGACCAGTCGGGGCAGCCAATAGGCGAGAATGATGACGAATCCGCAGCCCGCCAAGAGGACATGATAGGGCGCGAATCCGAACAGGGAATCATCGTTCATGTGTGGGCTATTCCATCGCCTCGGCCTGCTCGCTTAGCGCCAGCCAGCGGTCTTCCGCCTCGGCCAGATCGCGCTTCAGGGCGGCGAGCGCCTCGCCCAGTTTCGCCGATGCCGATGGACCGTCCGCATAAAGCGCGGGATCGGCGAGTGCGGTCTCATGGACGGCGATATCGCGTTCCAGCGCCGCGATACGATCCGGCAGACCGTCCAGTTCATGGCGATCCTTGAACGTCATGCGCTCCGCCCGCTTCGTCGGCGCCGCCACGGCCGTATCGGCGCGCGGCCTGCTTGATGATGGCGAGGATTTCTGGGGTTTTCGCCGCGCCTGCCAGTCGGCGAAGCCGCCTGCGACGACCTCGACCGTCCCCGATCCGTCCAGTCCTGCGACCATGGTCACGGTCCGGTCCAGAAAGTCGCGATCGTGGCTTACCAGCAGTACGGTGCCGTCATAATCGGCGATCACCTCCTGCAGGAGGTCGAGTGTTTCGAGATCCAGATCGTTGGTCGGCTCGTCGAGCACCAGCAGGTTGGAAGGCCGGGCGAATTCACGCGCCATTAACAGACGCGAGCGCTCGCCCCCGGACAGGGTCGAGACCTCGGCATCGATGTAGGAGCGGTCGAAGAGAAAATCCTTCAGATAGCCGACGATGTGCCGTCGCTCGCCGCGGACGTCGATCCAGTCCGTGCCGTTCGTCAGAACGTCGCGCACCGTGCGCGCGCCGGCAAGGATGCTGCGCTGCTGGTCGATGGTGATGCCGCTCAGCGTCTTGGCATGGCGGACCCGGCCGGTGTCCGGCTCGATGCCTTTCGTCAGCAGCTTCAGAAGCGTGGTCTTGCCCGCACCGTTCGGTCCGACGAGGCCCAACCGGTCGCCGCGTTGCAGCCTGAGGTCGAAGGGCGCGATCACCGTGTGGCCATCGTAGCTTTTCGATATATTCTTGGCGTCGATGACGATCTTCGTCTTCGCATCGTCGTTCGTCAGGGCCAATTTCGCCTTGCCCGCTTGACCCAGCATTTCCGCGCGTTCGGCGCGCAGGCGATAAAGGTTCTCCAGCCGGCCGACATTGCGCTTGCGCCGTGCGGTCACGCCCTTCACCAACCATTCGGCCTCCTTCGCCAATTTGGTATCGAGCTTGGCGGCGCGGCGCGCGTCGGCGGCCAGCACTTCTTCGGTCCAGGCCTCGAACCCGCCGAAACCGATCTCCGCGCGGCGGATGCGCCCGCGGTCCAGCCAAAGAGAGCTTCGCGTCAGCCGTTTCAGGAAGGCGCGGTCGTGGCTGATGGCGATGAAGGCGCCGCGATAGCGCTCCAGCCAGCCTTCCAGCCACTCGATGGCGGCGATGTCGAGATGGTTGGTCGGCTCGTCCAGCAACAGCAGATCCGCGCCCGATGCCAGCGTGCGAGCGAGGGCGGCGCGCCGTCGCTCGCCGCCCGATGCCGTCGCCGCCGGACGTGTCAGATCGATGCCCAGCTGGTCGGCCACCGCGGCGACCTCATGCGCCTCGGGCGCGTCGTCGCCGGCCAGCGTGAAGGCCTCGAGCGTATCGAAGGCGGCAATGTCGGGATCCTGCGCCAGCATGGCGATGCGCGTTCCAGGCCTCTGCGTGCGCAATCCCGCATCGGGTTCGATCAGGCCGGCGATCAACCGGAACAGCGTCGATTTGCCGGCGCCGTTTCGTCCGATCAGCGCCAGCCGGTCGCGCGGGGCGATGTAAAGATCCAGATCCTTCAAAAGCCAGCCCGAACCCTGGACCAGGCCGACGGATTCGAGCGATAGGAAGGGTGCCGCCATGCCGCTCGCTTATGGAATGAGACCGGCTTTATGAAGCGGCTATGCAGCGATCGGGCAACACTCCTTCCAAAAATCGGGTCTTGCACCCCATGTTCAGAACTTGTTCAGTGCGCCGGGCGCATCTTTTTCGCCTGATAACGGGGACATTAACGGTCGGATTTCATGCGGTTTCTGCACGCTTTTCTTGCTCTGGCGCTCGTCGCCACCGGCATGACGGCCGCGCCGGCGCGCGCGATCGAGGATCCGCGCGACCAGGACGCGGCGCTCGCCGGGGCGCAGGCCGGCCGGCTGGTCAGTTTCAACAAGATCCGCGACCGCGTCGGCGCGCGCGTCGGCGGTAAGTTTCTCGGTTGCGATTGCGACCCGAACGCGGCGCGCTACCGGCTGCGCTACATGCGCGGCAACGAAGTCGTCGAGGTGGACGTGGACGCGCGAACCGGCAATATCCTGCGTATCAGATAGCGCCCGGGATATAGCATTCGGGCGGCGCGACTTGCACGGCGCCATGACGGCGCGAAGAACGGGATAGGACGGATATGCGGATTTTGGTCGTCGAGGACGAGCCGACACTCGGCCAGCAGCTGAAGGATGTGCTGGAAGGGGCGGGCTATGCTGTCGATCTGGCCGCCGATGGCGAGGACGGGCATTTTCTGGGCGAGACCGAAAGCTACGATGCCGTCATTCTCGATCTCGGCCTTCCTGAAATGGACGGGCTCACCATTCTCGATCGCTGGCGCAAGGCGGAAAAGACGATGCCCGTTCTCGTGCTGACGGCGCGGGACAGCTGGTCGGACAAGGTGGCCGGTCTCGACGCCGGCGCCGATGATTATCTCGGCAAGCCCTTTAAGATGGAGGAACTGATTGCGCGGCTGCGGGCGCTCATCCGCCGCTCGGCCGGGCTTGCCTCATCGGAACTGGAGGCGGGTGACGTGCGGCTCGACACGCGCTCCGGCCGCGTGACGAAGGGCGGCGCCCCCGTCCGTCTGACGGCGCAGGAATATAAGCTTCTCAGCTATCTGATGCATCACAAGGGCAAGGTCGTCAGCCGGACCGAGCTGATCGAGCATATTTACGATCAGGACTTCGACCGCGACTCCAACACGATCGAGGTGTTCATCACGCGAATACGTAAAAAACTCGGCGCGGAGCTGATAGAGACCATAAGGGGCCTCGGCTACACGCTGGACGACCCGGCAAGCCGGCCGGCGTAGCTGGATATATGAGGGCCGGGCGGTTCGTCCGGCGCGACGGTCGAACCCATGGCGACGATGGCGTCTTTACCCGATCCCGAGGAAGCCGCGGCGGCGCGGCCGTTTTCGCCGCGCTCGCTGTCGCGGCGCATGCTGGCGATCGCGGCGGCGTGGGTCAGCGTCATGCTGCTGGCCGGCGGCTTCGTCCTGGAACGCACCGTCACGTCGATCATCCTCGACAATTTCGACGCGCAGCTGGAAAGCGCGCTGACGAACATGGTGGCGAATGCGGAGGTTACCACCGCCGGTGAAATCACGCTGGCGGACTGGCGTCAGGGGCCGCTGTTTCAGGAACCGCTATCGGGTCATTACTGGCAGATTTCGCGGCAGGGGCAGGACCCTTATCGGTCGCGCTCTCTGTGGGACCGGACGCTGCCCGTCGACACCGGCCGGGTGCTGAAGGGCCTCGAACATTATGACACGCAGTTCGCCGGCACGGCGCTGCGCGTCATCGAACGGGACGCGACCTTGCCCGGCTTCCCGACCATGTTTCATTTTCAGGTCGCGCGAGATCGGGAGGCTTTGGACCGGCAATTGTCGCGCGTACGGCTGACCCTGTTCGCCGCGCTCGGTGCGCTCGGGCTCGGCTTGCTGATACTCGCCGGACTGCAGGCGATTTACGGCCTGCAGCCGCTGCGCCGGGTCCGGCGGGAGATTGCCGCCGTGCGTGCCGGCCGGACGCAGCGCGTCTCGACCGATTTCGTGCCCGAAGTGACACCGCTGATGCACGGCATCAACGAGCTTCTGCTGCAGGCCGAACGGCAGGCGGACGACGCGCGGCGTCATGCCGGCAATCTTGCCCATGCGCTGAAGACGCCGATGACGATCCTGGTCAATGAAAGCACGGGCCGCGAGACGCCGATGGCGCAGACCGTACAGCGACAGACGGCCGTCATGCGCCGTCATGTCGATCATCATCTGGCACGTGCCCGCGCGCTCGGCCGGCGCGGGGCGCTCAATATGAGAAGCGCGGTCTGGCCCAGCCTCGAGGCGCTGCGCCGGACGGTCGAACGCATGTATCCCGGCGACATCACCATCGATCTCGATGGCGAGCGGGAAATCGACTTCCTCGGCGAGCGGCAGGATTTCGAGGAAATGGCCGGTAATCTCCTCGACAATGCCGCGAAATATGGCGGCGGCCGCGTCTTCGTCACGCTTGTCTCCGAAGGCACCGACCGGTTTCGGCTGGAAGTGGAGGACGATGGCAACGGCATTCCCGAGGCCGCGCGCGCCGACATCTTCCAGCGCGGCGTACGGCTCGACACCGACAAACCCGGCACGGGCCTCGGCCTCGCCATTGTGCGCGACGTCGCCGAAATCTACGGCGGCAGCGTCCTTCTGGAAACCAGCGACGAGCTGGGCGGCCTGAAAGCGACGCTCATTCTCCCGCGCGCGGCGGAAGACTGATGGGGAGCTTTAGCCAACCCACGATCGATAAGATGGCGGGCATAATATCATGACGCGGCATCCGGCATAACGGGTGCCATCACATCCCGAACGATCCGTTCGGCCGTTTCCGTCCCGGAAAAGGAGAGCGCGGCGCCGAGGTCGCCGAACATCAGCCAGCCCATGACGGCCTGTCCCATGTCGCGGTCATATTCGAGCGCTTCGCGTACTTCCCTGTTCGCGTGTTTCGTCAGCTCCCAGTCGGCGCGCGTCATGCGCTCGCCGGTGAATTCGCTGGTCCAGCCATAGTCACCGCCGCCGAGATCCTGCTCATATACGTTGTAGCCGTCGTCATGCTGGAAATCGAGCGCTTCGCCGTCCTGGCCCATGGTGATCGAAAGATCGCCTTTCTCGTTCTGGCTGATGCCGTCGATGACCATGCCCTGGTCGCCCTTCGTGACCACGACCTGACTGGCGACATAGGCGTTCGCATTGTTCTTCCACGGTTCGGTGTTGATGGTGATCTTCGTCCCGTTTTCGAGCTCGAAGGTCGTCGTATCGTAGAAGTCGCCGGAGCGCGTTCCGTTGACGTCGACATGCGGGTCTCCCCAGATTCGCGTCACATTGCCATCACCGTCGCGAATGACGATTTCGGACGATGCCTCGTTCAGGTCCATGGTATAGCCGTCGCCCAGATCGACCGTGGCCTTGCCGTCTTCCGGCATGCTGGCCGTCCAGCTGGGTGCCGCCGGTACCGATGGCGCCCAGGCGTTTCCGCTCGAAGGCAGGAAACAGCATGCGCCTTGCGACATGTTGTTCTGGCCCATGGCAAAGGGCGTGAAGCGCATGGAACCGAAGCGCATCATCGCCCCAAGCTGGGTCGCGAAATTCATGAGCGCCGCGGATGCGAACATGGTCTGCGCCGCTGAAGAGATCGTGGTCATGACTACCCTCCTGATCGTGTATCGGACGCCGCCGGCATGTTCGCCGGTGCGCTGGATCATCAGAAAGCCACAGGCGCGGCCTGCGCAACATGCGGGAGTTCCCGTAAACGGACCGATTTTCAGTCCGCGCGGCGCAGCTCCAGCACCGCACCGTCATACCAGGTCATCGCAAAGCGATCGCGCGTCAGCGGAAAGAAGATGGCACCGCCGGCCGCGGCCGGGCCCCACTGCCCGTCGTCGCATTCCAGCGCATGAGCCGCCCCGATTTCGACCGCGCCGTCACTGTCGGCGACGAGGTCGGCCAGCTCGGCATCATAGCGATCGAGATATGCACGTGCGGCCGGTCCCATCTGCGGTGCGAAGCCGGGCCGCAGACAATCATCGTCGAGAATAGCGCCGGAGGCCGAACCGTCGGCTTCCGCATTCGCGTCGCCCGCCCACCGGATATGATCGCGCTCGACGATCATCTGCTTGCCCAAATAGGCCGGATCGTCCGCGGTCAGCGCCTGGACGGTCGCCGACCGGACGGCCACATCGACGACCTGCCAGCGGCCGGATAGCCTCTCGGTCGTAAGTGTAGAGCGCGGCACCCCGGCAGGCGTTGTTTCGGTCGTCGCCGTTTCGGCGGACATTGCTTCGGCCGGGGCGAGACCGACGGGCGCAATGCTTTCACTCTGCTCGCAGGCCGCGAGCGCCACTGCCATGGCCAGTGCGCTCGCCGCGGGAAGAGCGGACCTATTCATTCATCAGGAGATAGCTGACTTCACCCTGTGCCGCCACCAGGTCGAGGAAGGCCTGATAATCGCCCATCGGAATGGTCTGGCAACCGGCAGACCAGGTGTTGTCGCTGCCGCCGCGATGGACCAGCATACTTTGCGCCGCACCCGTCGGATCGATGCGGTGCGGGTCCGCACTATCGAACGTTCCGTCCTGATTGGTGTCCCGTTCCGCCGTCTGCGTTTCCGTCGCGACGAAAAATTCGTCGCCCAGAAACATGTTCTCGCCCTGGTGCACATAGCGGTAATTGCCGGCCTGCAACCGGCCAAGGTCCATACGGCCGTCGCCGTCCATATCCGTATGCGATCCGCGATCCGCCTTCGCGGCGTCATAACGATACTGGCCGGACGGTTCGGTATTCGCGGCGAACTCCCGCACCTGTACGGTACCGGCCGCGTCTTTCCAGACGACGGCCATGGTGTCGTCGTATAGACCGTTGCCATCATTGGCGAACGCGCTCGTTTCCGTTCTCAGCGCGACGATCACTTTGCGGCCGGCATCGAAATCGGTTTTCGCCTCGGCATCGCCGAACTGTTCGATACGGGCGGCATATCCTTCGGACGTACGGCCGAGCGTCGCCGTTTCTTCGGACGCCGCGCTTTCGAGGAAGGCAGGCGCCGATGTCTCCTGAGGCGTCATGGCGGCGCCGGGCGTTCTGAACAGTTCGATCTCGTCGTTGCGCCGGTTGACCAGGCCCTGCAGCACCTGACCGCCGGACTTGTTCCAGAGCGCCATGGCGTCCGCCGCGCCGTCATAGTCGCCGGCATTCAGCTTTCTGAGCGCGCTCGATCCTTCGAATGCGCCCACACCGATATTGTAGGCGAACGAGGTGAGCGCATCGAACTGGTTCTGCGTCAACGGAACATCGACCGCATTCCGGACCGCATCCGCATAAGGCGCGACCGTCTGGCCGAGAAGCGCCTGCTCCTGCGCCGGATTCAGGCTGACAAGCCCTGCATTCGCACTGGCGAAATTCGCCGCCGCCTGGCCGGAAAGACCGGCTCCGGCTGCAATCCTGGCCGCTATGGCCGGATCGACGCCGATGCCGATCATGTCAGCTTCGACCGCGGCGGCCGACCGCCCCTTCATGTCATAGCCCGGGCCAAGCGTGACGCCGCTCGCACCGCCGGGCCAGTGCAGTTTCTCGCTAACGCCGGCCAGCGCCTCATGATCGTAGATGAACTGCAGACCATTGTCGGAGACGCCGGAGACATTGCCGCCGCCAACGGGAGGATTGGTCGGTGTCGTCGGCGCGGTCGGTGTCGTCGGACTGCCGGCGGGCACCTGCAGCGTCTGGCCGATCGACAGCATGTTCGGATCGCCGAGATTGTTGACCCGGGCGAGCGTGTCGACATCGCTGCCGAAGCGCTGGGCGATGCCGGACAGCGTATCGCCGGGCTGCACTCGATAGCTCTGGTAGGCGCCGTCGGTACCGGCGGCGGGCAGCACGAGTTCCTGACCGACGAAAATCGCGTCGTGATTCTGGATATTGTTGAGTTGGGCGAGTGTCTGCACATCGGTGCCCGCCGCGGCGGCGATCTCGCCGAGCGTATCGCCCGCCTGGACGACGTAGCTGCGCGTCCCGGTCGCTTCCGCTTCGGCGCCGTCGCCGAGCCCGGCACCCGCGAGCGCGCCGGAGCCTTCGTCCGACAGGCCGTTTGCGACGGCCCTGAGGAGAGACGATATGTCAAAAGCGGTTTGGCTGGGCTGCGTCTGCATCGGATTACACACCTCGTCCGGAAAGATGCCCCGCCGGCGCCGATCGTAGGGCCCGTACATGCGTAAGCTATGCGGGATTTCCCTGAGA
>JBCCAC010000031.1:0-12568 GCA_039815015.1 Pseudomonadota bacterium
CTGGGACCGGAAGACCGCGTGTCCATCGTCACCTATGCCGGCCGCGCGGCCAAGCTTCTGGATCCGACGGACGACGTCGCCAGGATCGAAGAGGCCATCAACAGCCTGTGCGCAGGCGGGTCGACGGCCGGTGCGGACGGACTTCAGCTTGCCTATGATGCGGCGCGTGCGGCCTATATCGACGGCGGCATCAACCGCATCATGCTGACGACCGACGGCGACTTCAACGTCGGCGTGACCGGCGACGATGCGCTCGTCGATATCGTGGCGCGCGAGGCGGAGACCGGCGTCAGCCTGACGACTCTCGGTTTCGGCACCGGCAATTTCAACGAGGCCATGATGGAGCAGGTCGCCGACCGCGGGAACGGCAATTACGCCTATATCGACGGCATGGCGGAAGCGCAGAAGGTGCTGTCGGAAGAACTGGAATCGACGCTCTTCACCATCGCCAGCGACGTCAAGATCCAGGTCGAATGGAACCCCGCGACGGTCGCGGAATATCGCCTGATCGGCTATGAAAACCGCGCGCTGGCGGAAGAGGATTTCGCCAATGACGCCGTCGATGCCGGCGAAATCGGTGCCGGCCACGACGTGACGGCGCTTTATGAAATCGCGCTGGTCGGATCGAAGGGCACGCGGCTGCCGCCCCGTCGCTATGGCAATGCGGATGCTGCGGTCGGCGCGGACCGTTCGGCAGACGAGCTGGGGGAGCTGCGGCTGCGCTACAAGCTGCCCGATGAAGAGACGTCACGATTGATCCGGCAGGTCATGCCCGCGTCCATGGCGCGGACCGCGGACCGGGCGGCGGGCGACATTGCGCTCGCGGCAGCGGCGGCGGCCTTCGGCCAGAAGCTGTCCGACCCGCGCTATCTGAACGGCGCCACCTATGACGACATCGCCGCGATGATCGACCCGGACCTGCCCTATGCGCGCCAGTTCCGGTCTCTGGTCCGGATCGCAGGCGGGCTTGCACCACAGGGGAAACCAGCCGCTGCCGATGAATGACGGCGCGCGCTTCTGCGGAACTCGCCGCCATCTGCCGCGTAGGTGCGCCGACAACAGCGGGATATGTTTCAAGGAGTTTCAGTTCATGCCCATCACGAAGACATTCGCCATTGCCGCCGCCGCAACCAGCATGACGCTCGTCGGCTGCGTCACCGACCCCGAAACGGGCAATCAGCGCCTGTCGCGCGGGGTGACCGCCGGTGCACTTGGCGCCGGCCTGGGTGCGGGTCTGGGCGCCATTATCGGCGGCCGTAACAACCGCACCGAAGTCCTCGTCGGCACGGGGATCGGCGCCGTCGCAGGCGCGGGCGTCGGCGTATATCTCGACGAGCAGGAGAAGAAGCTGCGCGCGCGAACGGCCGGTACCGGCATCGAGGTCGAGCGGGAAGGCGATTCCCTGAAGCTGATCGCCCCCAGCCAGGTGACGTTCGGTGTCGATTCGGCGATCATCAACGACCAGTTCCGCCCGGCGCTCAACGAGGTGGCGCAGGTACTGGCGGAATATGAGAAGAGCTTCGTCGACGTCTACGGCCACACGGACTCGGACGGCAGCGAAGCCTATAATCTCACCCTGTCGCAGCGCCGCGCCGAAAGCGTCGCCACCTATCTGGCGGCAAACGGAGTTCAGAGAGCGCGCATCGCGACGCAGGGCTATGGCGAGACACAGCCGGTCGCCTCCAACGCGACACCCGAAGGCAAGGCACAGAATCGCAGGGTCGAGATCAAGATCGTCCCGGTGACGGAACCCGCAGCCGTCTGAAGCACGGATTGCGACGCGGGCGGCTGACGCCGTCACGGATATGAAGCGGTCGCGGCATCAGTGTCGCGGCCGCTTTTTTATTTTGCGGAAAGGCTCCAATTCCCGGACGCCGCGTTCGGCAGGCATGAACATCGAAATCGAGGTCCGGCTGGACTATTCGCTGGACGGCCCGTCCGACATCCTTCTGCAACTCGAAGCCGCGCCGCTGCCCGATCAGGCGATCGAACGCGCGCATATCGAGGTTCCGGGTACGGGGCATTTCGCCCGCATTCCCGGCGAGGAAGGCATCGGCGAGCGCATCTGGGTGCGACGCGACGAACGGCTGCAGGTCGATTATCGGGCACGCGTCGCGATCGACCGGCGGGTTCTCGACTGCACCGACGTTCCGCAGACGCCCGTGCACCTGCTGCCGGGCGAGACCGTCAAATATCTGATGGGGTCGCGCTATTGCCCGGCGAACCAGTTCCAGAGCTTCGTCGATGCCGAATTCGGCGACCTGTCAGGCGGCGCGCGCATCATGGCGATGCGCGACTGGATCGAGGACCGGTTCGCCTATACGCCGGGCGCCAGCACGGCGGACACGACCGCACTCGACACATTCGTCCAGCGGCGCGGCATCTGCCGCGACTATGCACATGTACTGGTGACGCTGGCGCGCGCCTCGGCGATCCCCGCGCGTGTCGCGAGCGTCTATGCGATCGGCGTCGAACCGCAGGACTTTCACGCCGTCGCCGAGGTCTTTCTGGACGGCGCCTGGCACCTGGTCGATCCCACCGGCATGGCCCCGGTCAAGGGCATCGCCAGGATCGGCGTCGGCCGCGACACCGCCGACATCAGCTTCATGACGATCTACGGCCGCGCGAACCTGCAGACACAGACCGTCAATGTGCAGCAGGTCGACTAACTCGCCCGACCCTCCGCAATGTGCGTCTTGCCGGCCATGCGGTTGCCCCTGGCAAGCGCGAAGACCACGCCCGACAACGCCACCAGGCCGACCAGATTGGGCAGCGCCATCGCCGCGTTGGAAATGTCGCCCAGGCGCCATACCAGCTCCAGCGGCTGCGAGGCGCCGACGAAGATGACGACGCACCAGATGATGCGCCAGATCAGGTGGAGCACGCGCTCGCCTGACGCGCTCGCGCCCGGCACACGGTCGTAGATGAAGGTGATCGCCCGCTCGCCATAATAGCTCCAGGTGAGGAGCGTCGTGAAGACGAACATGATGAGCGCAATGGACGCGATCAGCGTGCCGATTGGGACGCCCGCCACCAGATAGGGGAAGGCGGCGGCGAAGGCGCCCGACGTCATCGCGAACCCGGTCAGGTCGGACTGCCAGGCGTGGCGCACGGCCTCGCCATTGCCGACGAAATCGCCCTCTACCGTCAGGATGACGAGCGCGGTCATCGTGCAGATGACGATGGTATCGATGAAGCAGCCGAGCATCGCCATGCGGCCCTGCTGCGCCGGGTCGTCGGTCTGCGCGACGGCATGTGCGATCGGCGTCGAACCCTGCCCGCTCTCGTTGGAGAAGAGGCCGCGCGCGACGCCGGCGCGGATGGCGATGATGATCGCCGCGCCGACGAACCCGCCGGTGGCCGACTGCGGGTTGAACGCGCCGTGGAAAATGCGCCCGAACGTCGCGGGAATATCCTGGATATCGAGGAGGATCGCGACGAGCGCCATGATGAGATACGCCGCCGCCATCCACGGGACGATCGTCTCGGCGACGCGGCCGATCGACTTGATACCGCCGATGATGACGATGAAGACGAGAATGGCCACGATCAGGCCGCCGAGCCACTCTTCGAAACCGAACAGCTCCGTCATGGAATCGGCGACCGCGTTCGACTGGATCGAATTGCCGGTGACGAGCGCGGAAAACAGCGTGCCGAGGCAGAACAATATGGCGAGCCAGGTCCATTTCTTGCCCAGGCCCATCATGATGTAGGTCATCGGACCGCCGCGATAGGTCCCCTCCGCGGTCTTTTCGCGAAACCGGATCGCGAGCGAGCCTTCCGCAAAGGCGAGCGCCATGCCGATCAGCGCCGTCACCCACATCCAGAAGATCGCGCCCGGACCGCCCAGCGCCAGCGCGGTGGCGACCCCGGCCAGATTGCCGGTGCCGACCTGCCCCGACAGCGCCGTCGACAGCGCCGCAAAGGGCGAGATTTCGCCCGCACCGGCGCTCTTTCGGCCGCGAAACAGCCCGCGAAACGCGCTGCCAAGCTGAAGAATGGGCAGGAAGCGGAGGCCGACCATGATGTAGAGGCCGATGCCGAGAAGGATGAGCGCCATGGGCGGGATCGGCACGGGAAAGACGGATTCGCCGTTCCAGGTGCCGCCCCAGATGAAGTCACTGATATTCGTGACCGTGTCGATGATACTCATGCGCTAACGCTTCCCCCAAACCCGGCAGAACGCTCTGCGCCGCCGCTCCCAGAGCGGGGGATAGCGGTTTCAGCCGCCCTGTCCAGAGCCCGGGCCAAATCGGATCGGGCGCACGCACGGAGGCAGCACAGGACAGACCGAACGCGGGATGATCAAAGGATGTCGGGCACCGCGCCGATCATGTCCATCCGCGATACGGGCATCGCATCCAGCATGCCCGTGGCGATCTCGTCGGGCGCCACGCCGCGCGCATCCTCGAAGACGATATCGACCGGCGCACGTTCCGCGGCGACCGCGGCGGACGTCTTGCCCGCCTCGTCAATCTGCGCGGTGAGCGGCCCCTGCGTCTCGACGCGGAACACGAGATCCTGAAAATCATCGTCCGATCCGCCGCCCGCCCGGGTCATGTCCTCGAACCCGATGACCAGACCTTCGCTGCCATCCCGGGCCAGGCCGGAAAGAACGTGGTTCGTATCGTCGATGTTAAGGCCGGCATCGTGGCTGACGAAGATGGTCGCGCCGTCGACGGCCTTCGTGCCATCCACGAGGGTTGCGACGCCGTCGACGATGTCGATCGACAAATCGTCGGACTTGAGATGTTCGGCCGCAACCCGGTTGCCGCCATCTTGGATCAGGAAGAAGCCGAGCCGGTGTCCGGCATCGACGCCGTCCAGCGTCAGGGCGCCTTCGGCCGCCTGCGCCGCCACGTCATCGACGAGGATGCGGACATCGACGATGCGGCCATCCTCGGTCACTTCATAGGCGCCGAGGATGTTGTCGAACTCGGCTGCCGATTCCTGGAACACCAGCGAGAAGCGGTCGCTGTGATCGCCGGACAGATAGTCGGCATTGGCGACGCCGTTGATGGCGCTGTCCTGAACGGAAACGCCTTCCCTTAGCGAGCTGTGCACGTCGACGAAGCGGGTGACGATGCCGAGATCGCCGAGATTGGCGAACTGGAACGCCCCTCGCGTATAGCTTTCCTCAAGCTGTAGATCGAGACCGGGCTGGTTCGTGCCGAAGTCGAAGGTGAAGGCCTCAGATCCGTTCTGTGCGATCTTCAGGCTGTTATTCGCAAGGCTGGTAAACAGCAACGCATCGTCGCGGCCGAACCCGAGGATGCGATCGCCGGAGAAAGTCCTGCTGTTGCCGGCATAGAGATCGCGGCCGCTCCAGCCATCGTAAATCTCGATCTTGTCCGATGCGATCAGAACATCATCGCCGCGCGTACCGACGACGTTCGGCTGGTCGCCATCGCCGGAGCCGCCGTCACGGTCGCGATCGTCATCGTCGTTATCATCATTGTCGCCATCATCATCGGCTACCGGCGGCTGCGGATCGTTGCGGCCATCATCGCCGCGACCGCCATCATCATCACCACCGTCATCGCCGCCATCGTGGTCGCTGTCATCATCGTCATCGTCATCGCGGTCGTCGCCGCCATTTCGTTCGTACCATTCCGCGGCCTCACCCCAGAATTCAGGATCCGGCAGCGCGTTCAGTTCGGCGAGCTTCGCCTGCACGACCGACCAGTCGACGGCGGCGTCGCCGACGTAAAGATGGCCGATGCTGACGAGGTGCGGTTCGTGATCCTCGTCGGCACCATAACCCGTGCCGCCATAATAATTATTGTGCCAGAACGTGTGTGCCTGGCTGTCTTCCAGGAAATCCTCGAACGACACGCCGCGCGCCTTCAGCGGGGCATAGTCGCGAATGCGGATGCCGGTCTGGTGTACGACCAGCGTATCGTTGATCCACAGCGCGAACTCACCGTCGTCGAGCGCGGTGCCGTTTTCATAGACCGTATTCAGCTTCACCATGTGCCGCAGGGCGACATATTCGCCCTTCGGCACCGGCAACGCGCCCGGCTGGACATTGCCATTGTGCGTGCCGTTGTTGATGAAATAACCATAGGTACCGAGCGAGAAATCGCCTTCGGTGTCCTTCGGATCGCGCGACGTCGTGCCGAAGTTGAGCCGGAACGACCAGCTGTCGCCATCGGCGCCGCGGCCGCCCCAGCCGCCCGGACCGTTGGGCGACGTGTCCTCCAGCCCGTCGGCATGGGTGTTGGCAAGGCCGCCGGCCTTGCCGCCCATCGCGGAAATGTCCCAGCTTTCGTCGAAGCGCACGATTTCCGTCGCGAACAGCGTGTCCGCCGATTCCGGCAGTTCGGTATGAATGTTCGACGCGGTCGGCTGATCAGGCAGCGCCACGGCATGGCCCACGACCCCCTCCGCACGATATTGGTTATTGTCGCGGCCGTTCAGCACCTCCGCGCCGGTCATCGACAGGAACAGACCGTCCTCGCCGACCGTCGGCACCTCGATCGGATCGGGCAGGTCGGGCACGACATCAGTCGTGTAGACGGTCAGCGTCTGACTGCCATATTGCTTGTCGGTCGTATTGAGAATGATGCGCGCGCCGATCACATCGGCGCTCGGCAGATAATCGTCGAACGCGATCAGGATGTCGCCGGCGGTACGCAGCTCGTCGGAATCGCCGTTCGACTGCTGCGTCGTGGAATTGAGCGCCGTGTCGCGCGTCGAATCGAAACGCACCGTGCGCCCGTCGGCATAGGTAACTTCCAGAACGGGGCGCAGCGCGGCATCGTCCACCTCACGCGAATGAAAGGTCGACCGGCGGCCGCCGTCGCGGCGAATCAGAAAATCGGCGGACTCCGACTGCAGGATATCAACGTCCAGATCGATCGCGAAGGCGCGGGCGGTGTCGGTGTCTCGCAGATAACCGGATCCGACGACATCCGCCGCCGCATCGGCGCCCCAACCCAGACGCAGCGCAGCATTATAGACATAGAACGTCGCGTCTTCCGCCCAGTTCGTCACAGCCTCATGATTGGCCCATGACGGCAGCGTCACGGAGGAAGAGACGGCGTCACGTCGTGCGAAATCGGTCATTGCCTGGCCCCGGCTATTGAATATGGGGCCCCCTTTGCGCGCCTAGGCCTTAACCTGACGTCAGAAGCTATGGTTAAGCGATGATTGACACAAGAAACGAGATGAATGGCGTTGCAGAAACAACGTCAAAATATACTGACAACTTATAAAAAATTTCGACGAGTTGTTACTTATGCGCGCCGCACCGTGAGGCATGATTTGGAATGACATTGAAAAACAAGCGCATGGGCGATTGCTCTGCGAGCCTGGCGTGCGTTACGTACGACCCTAGGTTTACGGCAAATCGGAAAGGGGGCGGTTATTGCTTACCGCGCAGTCTTGATATCTGCAGGACCGGTTTGGCGTCGGCGAGTAGAGGCGCGCCTTGTAATGATACATGCCCAGCTCCGGCAGCCACGCGCGCCTTGTATGCTGGAACCGGCCCTTGTTCTGGTACCCCGGCACGCCCCACGCGTTATATGTGCTCACCGCGTCCCGCACTGGATGCGGCCATCGGCGCCACTACGACGCCCTGTAGTCGTGCGTCGGATTCTAGAGCTATACGAAAACGCCCGCTCATCCCTGGGATGAACGGGCGGGAGCATCATTGCTGGTTGCGGGAGGGCGCTTTGGCAACAAATTGCCTCCCGAGCAGGAAAGTCAATTAAAGGCGGTCGCGGGGGCACGAAGCCCTCATCGCTCGCCTTTCGTCACCCACCCCCAATTCGCTCACTTTTTGGGGTGCGAGAGTAAAATATCTCACGTTTCCGCTTTTTCTACCCGGATGGTCGGCCGGCCCGATCCAGACCATGTGAAGCGAAGGCGTTGACCCTTCCGGACGTTGTTGACGAGCGCAGGTCGGAAGCAGGCGAGGCAGGTTCCGTTTGCTTTGCGAACGCTCGGATAGATGATTCCGGCTGAACCGTCTCCGAGGAGTTGACCCGCGAGCGCCTGAGAGGCGACGTAGCTATTGGGATCAAGACAGTCCGCAAAGGCCCCTTCGGCACGGATATCATGAAACCGTCCGCCGAAGTCCGCCAGATAATCGTCATAGGTGACGCTCTCCTCGAACCAGTCGATCTCCGCCAGCTCGACCGATTTGTGAAAGGCCACCTCGGCCTGGGCCGTCTCTAGCGCGAACGCCGCGTACCATGCGCCGCGATTGGGTCCGTTGAATCGATTCCCAAGCGGATGCGCATGGGTGAAGGCGGCGTTGACGATGCGGAAGTAGTCGATGCCGAAGACGAGCTCGCCGATCCCGATGCCGAGCAGGAGATCGTTTTCTGCAATCAGCCGGTCGTTGGTCGCGTGATCGAGGTCGAAGATGCCCTGCAGATGATCGTCATCATCGGCGATGCGGGTCAGGACGCTGTCGCCGTTCTCGCTGTATTTCGACGGAATCAAGCGGTGGGTGTCGAGCTGCTGGATCGCCGTCAGCGGCGGCAAGCTCACATGCCGCCCCGCCGGGCGTCGAGTAGCCGCCGGACAGTCTGGAAGGCCGGCAGGCCGCCACGGGTCAGATAGGCGAGCGGGGTGTCGCCGCCGAAGATGCGGTTCTTGTTTGGCAGTTGCATCCAGCGGTCCGCCAGGCCCTCGCTGTAGAGAATGTTCAGCGCCTTGAAGATGCCGACGAGATAGGAGACGCGCCGCAACCTGTCTTCGTCCAGACGCCGGTCGGCGTCCTTCTTCATCGCATAGAAGACCCCGTTGGAGATGTCGCCCAGGAGGCGCTTGGCGTCCGCGTCGCGGATCTCCCAACGGTCCATGATGTTGAGAAAGGCGCGAATGGCATCGCGGCTCAGCCTCTCGCGCTCGCTGCGATCGGACAGGTCGATCAGGGGCGCGGGATCGGCGCGCGATGCGGGATAGGCAAGAGCCGTGGCCATTCGATATACTCCATTTCTGGAGTTAATATCGCTTCGATGTTTAAAATTGTCAATGTTTGCGACGGTAATCACATGTCCCGCCGGTTCCATACGAGCACGCCGCCGCCCTCGTCCTCGTTCTCGAAGAAAGCCGCGCGGATCGGTTCGGCGAAGCTGGGATCGTCGAGCTGAACCGCGAGGTAATCGCGCGGTTCTTCACCGGAGGTCGTCTCCCGCCAGGCCGCGCCGAGTTCCGCACCGCCGGCAAAGACCCGGAAGTCCGGAGCCTTATCGTTCGCCTTTGATTCGTTCGCGACGATCTTCGTCTTCACGTTGATGGTCATAGTGCGGATCGTGCCGACGAAGCCGTCCTTCGTCTGAGTGAACGTGCCGATGGTCGCCATATCAGGTCTCGCTTTCTTGCTGAGGTTGCGGGGAGCGCCGTGCCGCCTTCTCGGCGCGCTCGTCTTCGAGCGCCTTGCGAGCGCGGCGGAAGCCAGCGTCGGCGGCGATGAAACCGTCGAGCATGAAGGGGATGATGTCGGCGACGCTTTCCTTCTGGCCATAAGTGCGGCGGTAAAGTTCGGCGTAGTCATCGAGCGCGGCCTTGAGGTCCGGTGCGAGCGTGACGGTGAGCTTGCTTGGCGTCCGCTCCGGCCGGCGGTCGAGTTTCAGGTTCATTGGACGGCTCCCACGTTATAGGGCCGGAGGACGAGATCCTTGTGGGCGATGATCCGGAGCGGCCATCCGGGGCGGACCTTCAGCGTCGGCTGAATATCGAGATTGCGCTGAACGATACGCTGGCCGGACTGGTTGGCGCTTTCCTGGGTAGAGTTGCGGATCGCCTCGACGAGATCGCTTTCATCGTCGCCGAACGTCAGCTCAGTGCCGACGCCGAGCAATGTCGAGAGCGCGATGCCTTGCAGGAGGCGGAGCGTGTGATTGTCGACCTCGTCTTCCAGTCCCGCATATCCGGCACTGTCGGTCGCCGGCCAGTTGTCGATGACGACGGACGAGCCGTCGGGCAGAATCAGCCGTTCCCAGATGACGAGCGCACGCGACTGTCCGAAGGCGACGACGCTGTCGTAACGGCCAAGGACGCGCGTGCCTTGCGGCAGCAGAAGATGTCGGCCCGTTGGCGTATCGTAGACGTGCTCTGTCACTTGGGCGATGACCCGGCCCGGCAGGTCGGAATTGAGACCGGTGACCAGGCTCGCGGCGATAATTGTTCCTGCCATGACCTGATATGGCGAGGTCGGCGTTTGAAGGTGATGGGGATTGGTGATGTCGCCATCATCGCCGCGGCTTGCGAAAGCGAGCTTGCGGCCTTGCAGCCCGGGGGCGGCTTCGCGATCGAGACCGAGCGGCGGTGCCGAGCCAGTTGGCAAGAGCGCGTCACCCGGTGCGCCAGTAGTCGTCCGCGCGAACTGGCGAATATCCGGCGTTGCCAATTCGGCGGAGGCGGGCCGGTTGCTAAGGCTGAAGAACACCGCCGCTTCGCGCCCCTGTTGGGCGAGCCGTGCCTGTCGGATGCGCTCGGCGCGGACGGCGTCGTCCTCCGGGTTCGGACGGAATGGCGTCTGCGGCGCGCCGATGCCAAGATCGCGTTCCCTTTCGACAATAGAGGGGCCGAGATCGCCGGGAAGCGGCGGGCCGAGTACGATCGGCGGTTTGGGCGCGGGCGGTAGTTCGCTGTAACGCTTCGGCAATGTCTCGATGCCGTCGGGCATGGGATTATTTTCGGTACGGAACAGTTCACGCCGCTCGCCTTCGTCACGAAGGTTTGGTGGGTCGAGTGCGACGATGGCAGCGCCAGCGAAGAAGATGCCGACACCGCCGACCGCGATGCCGAGCATCCGCCGGTTGATCCGCGTGACCGCACGCGGCTTCGCGTGCAATTCGATCTCCTCCGGCACTCGCTTCGGCGACGGCCGGGCGTCGTCGGTGGAATCGCTCGCCTCGCTCATCGACCGCCATCCGCGCCGGTTGGCGGCATCAAGGCGGAGACGGACCGAACGCTCTTGTCTCGCCGAACCTCACGCGCATCGGTGCGAACGATGCGACGGTCCGTTGCGGCTCTTCGCCGAGGCGGAGTTCAGCGGCGGCGAAGAGCCGGTCGACGACGTAGTAAGTACCCTTGACCCGATAATTCACCAGCTGGTTCTCGCCCTTGGTATCGACCACGAAGAGCGGCGGTGCTTCGCCCTGATCGAGCCGCGCCGGGAACTGGATGTAGACCTTCTTTCCATCGTCAAAGACACGGACCGGTTTCCACCGCACGTCATCGCCGGTGATCCGGTAGCGGAAGGCCAGTTTGTCGAGCGCGAGGCCACGGTCAACGGTGCGTGCTTCCGTAGCGATGGCTTCCGAATTTTGGCGGCGGAGCGCCGTTATCGTCTCAGCCGGATAGCGCCAGGAGACGGACGCCATGTACGTCTCGGCGGTGGACTTCAGCTCCAGCCGATAGGCCCGCTGGTCGGTCGTGATGACGAGATTGGTCTGGAGGTCTTCCGTGATCGGCTTGACAAGAACATGGACGCGCTCTGCCGCGCCCGCGCCGCTTACTGTGTCGCCAACGACCCAGCGCACCGTATCGCCAGCGGAGACCGAGACCAGCTTCTCGCCGGGTTGCAGCGCTACATCGCTGACCTGCTCCGGCGCAGTATAGAGGCGATAAAGCGCACCTTCGACGTAGGGATAAACCTGGATCGCATTGATGTAGCCGTCCTTGTCCGGCTCGAACAATGCGCTCTCGTTCGCGGCGCTGGCGGTCTCGATGGGCGGCAGTGCGCCGATATTGATCTTGCTCACCTTGCCGCCTGGCTCCGGCAGCTTCTTCAGTTGGCCGGGCAATGGCAGCGGCTTCGCCGTTTCCACGATCCTCACGGGTTTCGGCGGATCGGTAGTGATCACGGCCGGCTCGAAGGCGGCAGTGTCGTAGTCAATGGTGAGGCCCGGCTTCACTTGCGCGGCGCACCCAGCGACTAGGGCGCAACAGCCGAACAGGACGAGCTTACAGCTCGGATTGATGGTCAATGGATGGATGGTGCTCGACATGCTCAGTCTCCCGCGATGAGGTCCCGGCTCCAGTCGAGACCGTGGACGTAGATGCCGAGCGGATTGACGCGCAGGCGTTCTTCCGTGCGCGGGGGCTCGACGACGATGGTGAAAAGGCCGGTGAACCGCGCGGTCGCTTCAAGCGCGCCGTTGCGGATGCGCCGCTCGATCCAGCGGACCTCGAACGTGTTGTTCGAGGCGCGCACGATATTGGTCACGTCGACCGAAACGGAGATCTCGCCGACCTGCGCGAAGGGGTCCGCTTCGCGGGCGTAATCATTCAAGGTCGCGGCGGCGCGGTCGGTCGCATAGGCATAGGCATCGAGCCAGTTCTGGCGGACGACGATCGGGTCGATGGAAATGGCGCGCACATTGATCACGAAGCGCGCGAGGTGGTGGGCGATCTGCGCGTCGGTTGGCGTGTAGCGCTCGGCGGCGGGACCTATGGCGCGGGCCTCGCCGGTTGCGTCGATCTCGACGACGTAGGGCGTGATCGTGCTCCGGCCAGCCTGCCAGATGACCCCGACGGACAGGACTAACGCCAGCGCCAGCGCCCCGACTGAGGTGGTCTCGCAAATCTGGACAGGTGTGTAAGCTAC
>JBCCAC010000306.1:0-3341 GCA_039815015.1 Pseudomonadota bacterium
GCTAACGGCCGGTAGAGGAGCATCACATGGACTTCATCTCGATCCTGTCGATCTTCGTTCTGGCCTGTTTCGTCGGCTATTACGTCGTCTGGTCGGTGACGCCGGCGCTGCACACGCCATTGATGGCGGTGACGAACGCGATTTCGTCGGTGATCATCGTCGGCGCGTTGATCGCCAGCGCGGCGGCGGGGGTCGCGAGCGCGAAGTGGCTGGGGCTGATCGCGGTGGCGCTGGCATCGGTGAACATCTTTGGCGGATTCGCGGTCACCGAGCGGATGCTCGCCATGTACAAGAAGAAGCCGAAGACCTCGCTCGCGAAGAAGGAGGCGTAGGCCATGCATGAGGCCGCCACACCCGCCTGGGCCATGATCGCCTACCTCGTCGCGGGCGTTCTCTTCATCCTGGCCCTGCGCGGCCTGTCCTCACCGGAATCGAGCCGGCGGGGCAACCGCTATGGCATGGCGGGCATGCTGATCGCGGTGGTGACGACGCTTGTCAGTCACGAGCTCGCCGGCCTCGTCGATATCCTGATCGCCATCGCCATCGGTGGCGGCGTCGGGCTGATCATCGCCCGGCGCATCGCCATGACCGACATGCCGCAGCTGGTGGCGGCGTTTCACTCGCTGGTCGGCATGGCGGCGGTGCTGGTCGCGCTCGCCGCCTGGCTCAACCCCAGCGCGTTCGGGATTGCCGACCTGGCCGGTCAGATCTTCGCGGTCAGCCGCGTGGAACTGGCGCTCGGCGCGGCCATTGGCGCGATCACCTTTTCGGGCTCCGTGATCGCGTTCGCCAAGCTGAACGGCAATATGTCGGGCGCGCCGATCCTGCTTCCCGCGCGGCATGTCATCAATTTCGGCGTGCTGGGCGCGATCATCGTCCTTATCGGGCTCTATGTCCTGTCGGGGGCGGGCGGCGCGGGCGAAGGCACGCTCGTCCCGATCATCGTCGCCCTCGCCTTCCTGGTCGGATTCCTGCTCATCATTCCGATCGGCGGCGCGGACATGCCGGTCGTCGTTTCCATGCTGAACAGCTATTCCGGCTGGGCGGCGGCGGCGATGGGCTTCACATTGTCGAACAGCGCCATGATCATTACGGGCGCGCTCGTCGGATCATCGGGCGCGATCCTCTCCTACATCATGTGCCGCGCCATGAACCGCAGCTTCATCAGCGTCATCGCCGGCGGCTTCGGCCAGGATGATGCGGCGGCGGGCGGCGGCGGGCCGGCCATCGACCGGCCGTACAAGACCGGCAGCGCCGATGATGCCGCCTTCCTGCTCAAGAACGCTGAGAAGGTCATCATCGTCCCCGGCTACGGCATGGCGGTGGCGCAGGCGCAGCATGTCCTGCGCGAAATGGGCGACGCGCTGGAGGAGGCGGGCGTCGATGTGCGCTACGCGATCCATCCCGTCGCCGGCCGCATGCCGGGCCACATGAACGTCCTCCTGGCCGAGGCGAACGTCGATTATGAGAAAGTCTTCGAGCTGGAGGACATCAATTCCGATTTCGGCCAGGCCGACGTCGCCTTCGTCATCGGCGCCAACGACGTCACCAATCCGGCGGCGAAGACCGACAAGACCTCGCCGATCTACGGCATGCCGATTCTGGACGTCGAGAAGGCGGCGACGACGCTCTTCATCAAGCGCTCGATGGGCGGCGCGGGCTATGCGGGCGTCGAAAACGAGCTGTTCTTTCGCGACAATACCATGATGCTCCTTTCCGATGCGAAAAAGATGGTCGAGGAAATCGTCAAGACGCTCTGATCCGCCGTTCAGTCCGTGCCGTTGAATCCGTGCCATTGATTCGTGCCCTTGAACCTGGACTCGCCCTCCGGCGTTGATGCGCGAAAGAGGAGACCCGACATGCCCATCCGCCCCTTCGTTTTCCCGGTTCTCGCCGGCGCCGCGCTCGCCGCCTGCATGACCGACGACGTTCCGGTTGCACCGGAACCGGTCGAATCCGCGGCCCTTCCCGCGTCCACGGAGGATGGCGCCGTCGCCTATACTCAGCTCAAAGGGCCGGATGGCACGCCGCATGGTCGCGCGGTGCTGACGCAGACCGGAACGGCCATTGCGGTGGATATACAGGTCCAGGACATTCCCCCCGGCAAACATGGCATCCACATCCATGAAACGGGCCTCTGCGACGCGCCAGACTTCAAGAGCGCGGGCGGGCACTGGAACCCGACCAACGAGCCCCATCCGCGGCATAAGGGCGGGTTCGGCAACATCGTCGTGGCGATGGATGGCACGGCAACGCTGCAGGCGACCATGTCGGATGCGACCCTGAGTGGTGTCGGTAACAATCTGCTGCTCGATGCGGACGGTGCCGCGCTGATCGTTCACGCCGATGCCGACGATCTGCAAAGCCAGCCGTCGGGAAATGCGGGCGCACGCATCGCCTGTGGCGTCATTTCCAGTGAATGATGATGGCAAACCCAGGCGAAATGCGGGCGTCCGGTTCGGCAACCGGTCGCTCGAAATCGATCAGATCGCACTGGCGGAGGCGGCCCGCGCGCTGAGCGACGGTACATTGGACGCCAGATCGCCCAAGGCGGTGCGGGCGCGGGTCGAGCTTCTCGAAACGGTGCTCGAACGCGCGGTGAAGCTGCCGGTCCGCGTGCCGCTGTTCGGCGACCGCATCGGTCTCGACGCCATTCTCGGGCTCTTGCCCGTCATTGGCGACATTATCGGCGGCGTCATGTCCTCCTACCTTATCTGGGAAGCGCGCAATCTGGGCATGTCGCGCTGGCAGATGACCCGCATGGGCGCGAACGCGGCGTTCGACACCGCGCTCGGGTTCGTCCCGCTGGTCGGCGATGCGGCCGACGTCATATTCCGCGCGAACACGAAAAACCTGCGCATCATCAAGGCGCATCTCGACAAACACCATCCCGAAACCGCGACGATCGAGGGTGATCTCGCCTGATATAGTGTGTGCCGCCATATCGGCGCACAGCTGCAATATAGCGGGGTTTAGCCGGCGGCTATTTTCCGGCGTACGGCCTCGGCGATGGCCGGCGTCACGAACTTGTCGATCTCGCCGCCGAAACGGGCGATTTCCTTCACGAGGCGGCTGGCGATCGGTTGCAGCGCGACGTCGGCCATTAGAAAGACGGTCTCGACATCCTCGTTCAGCTGCTGGTTCATCCCCGCCATCTGATATTCATACTCGAAGTCGCTGACGGCGCGCAGACCGCGCACGATCATCGAGGCGCCCTGCGCCTCGGCAAAGTGAACCAGCAGGCCGTCGAAGGTCACGACCTCGATATTACCGCCGATCTTCGCGATCTCCGCCTCGACGTGCGCGCGGCGTTCCGCCAGCGTGAACATGGCCGTCTTCGA
>JBCCAC010000314.1:0-3290 GCA_039815015.1 Pseudomonadota bacterium
CGTCACCAACGCGCTCAACACGCCATCCGTCAGCGCCGAGGAGGCGCCGCGCCTGAAGCCCTATATGGACCTCGCGACGAAGCTCGGCCTCCTCGCCGGCCAGCTCACGAAGGACAGCATCCAGCGCGTCTCCATCGAAGCCGAAGGCACGCTTGCCGAACTCAACATGAAGCCCGTCACCGCCGCAGTCCTCGCCGGCATGCTGCGGCCGATCTCCGACACGGTGAACATGGTGAACGCCCCCTATCTCGCCCGCGAGCGCGACATCGACGTCGCCGAGGTGCGCCACGATCGAGAGGGCGACTATGCCAGCCTGCTGCGCGTCACCGTCGAGACCGCCGGCGGCACCCGCACCGTCGCCGGCACCCTGTTCGGCGACAAGGCGCCCCGCCTCGTCGACTTGGCCGGTATCCGCATGGAGGCGGAACTGACGGGCGGCATGCTGTACATCGAAAACGACGATAAGCCGGGCTTCATCGGCGCCGTCGGCACCGCGCTCGGCGAAGCGGGCGTCAACATCGGCACCTTCACTCTCGGCCGCCACGAAGACACCGACGACGCCATCATGCTCGTCGCCGTCGACGACGAAATCACCGAGCCGCTCCTGTGGAAAATCTGCCAGCTGGATGGGGTCAGGGATGTAAAGGCGCTCAGATTTTAAGACGGGCTGGAGTCAGGCCGGACATTCCGGTGCCAGAGGGCAGAGGGCAGAGGGCAGAGGGCAGAGGGCAGAGCGTATGCCATCCTCGCTCAAGGCACAATATTTACGCCGCCTCAAGCGCTGCCGCCGCCCGCTCCGGTTCCGCCGCAATGACCTTTAGGAAAGATCGCACCGCGGGTGGTGGCATCGTCCGCCCGATCTCATACTGACGGATATTTGCGACGGGAATGCCATAGCGCTCTGCAAATGCCGCCTGGCTAAGGTTCAGGCGGATCCGCAATCGCCGGATGTTGCGACCCATTTCGGCGCGTTCGAGCGCAGCGGCACTGATGGCACGGTCTTCCGGATCGGCCGGATCAGCTGGAACTGCTATCATATGCGCTTTGCTCAATACTGTTGCTCCTGCGAACCGAAATGAAACGAACGCGCGCGACGCGATAGACATGAACTGCCGTCCACAAGCGACCATCATCGATGCCAATCACCTTATAGCGCTCTTCCTCATCGCCTTCCCTGATCGTGGATGCGATCAACATATCGGCGGCATCGAACAGCCTGACACCAAACCCCAACGATACGCCGTGCTTGGCGAGATTGGCAGCATCCTTGCCGGGATCACATTCCCAATCCATTATTTATACTATGTAATATACACATATTTTCCAAGATGAAAATGATTGTTCACATCAGCGATACGGAGCGTAGGCAAGAGGCGCATTGCACCCGTAAGCCTTTCCTATTCTGTCAGAATATTGGATACTATCAGCCATGTTTGCCGCCGCGCGCTCCTCAGCTTCACAAACTGCCGCTCTTTGCTGCATCTGCTTAGACGCTTTCCGCAAAACGCGTGTGACCCGTGTGACCTATTCCGCGCCGGTCCGCGTCCTTTGCCCCCTTCCGCCACGCGCGTCCGCGCAATAGGGGGCGTGGCCGTGACTGACACTTCCGATCCCATCGCCCGCGGTCTCCTGCCCGAGGGGTTTCGCGACCGGCTGGCGCCGCAGGCGGCGCATGCGGAGGCCGTCGTTGCGCGGCTGTCGGCGGCCATCGCCGCGCATGGCTATGACCGCATTCAGCCGCCGCTCGTGGAATTCGAGGATGGGCTGACCGGACGGCTGTCCTCGGTGGGCGCGCAGGATCTGCTGCGCCTGATCGACCCCCTGTCGCAGCGCACGCTGGCGCTTCGCTCCGACATCACGCCGCAGGCCGGGCGTATCGCCGCGACCCGGCTCGCGGGACGGCCGCGTCCACTCAGACTCTCCTATGCCGGCTCGGTCCTTCGCGTGCGACCGCCGCAGGTGGGCGCGGAGCGGGAGGCGGTGCAGGTCGGCGCCGAACTGGTCGGTCATGACACGCTGGCCGCCGCCAGCGAAATCCTGACGGTCGCGCTGGAAGCGCTAATAGCGGCCGGCGCGACGGATTTATCGGTCGACATCACCCTCCCCTCGCTGGTGGGCGAACTGGCGGGATCGGCATGGCCGGTCGAGGATCTCGATGCCGTGCGCGCCGCGCTCGACGGTAAGGACCAGGCGGCGCTGGCCGCGGTAGGCGGGGCGACCTATGCGCCGCTGATCGACGCGGCCGGTCCGGCGGCGGACGCGGTCGCGGCACTTCGCGCCGCAGCGCTCGGGGACCGATTCGATGCCCGCATCGACGCGGCGGCGGAACTGGCGCGGCGGGCCGGCACCCATGCCCGCGTCACGCTCGACCCGACGGAACGGCGCGGGTTCGAGTTTCAGACCTGGCTCGGCTTCAGCCTGTTCGCCGGCGCCGCGCGCGGCGAGATCGGCCGCGGCGGCACCTACACGATCCGGCATCCCGATGGCCGTGCAGAGCCGGCGGTCGGCATGTCGCTGTTCGTCGATCCGCTGATCGCCGATTTACCGGCAGCGGCGGCCCCCGACCGGATCTTCCTGCCCCCCGGCACATCTCCTGAAACCGGCGCGCGCCTTCGTTCAAAGACCTGGGTCACCGTCGCCGCGATGACGGACGCCGACGATCCCGCCGCGCTCGGCTGCACGCATATCTGGCGCGATGGCCCCGTGAAATTGTGAGGGCGACATGACCGAAGAGGAGGTATCGGAATTGCGAGTTACCGCGCAACGCGCCAGTTCCTTCGCGACCGTCGCCCTGTTCGTCGCCGTCATCGCTCTGGCACTCGCCATTTTCGGGCTGTTCGTGCCCCTGTCATTTCCCCGGTGAATCACGTCGTCTTGCTGAATGGCAGTACGTCGGCCGGAAAAACCAGCATCGCTCGCGAAGTTCAACGCCAGTCGCCGGCCTTGTTCCTGAATGCGAGCATCGACGCATTCATAAACATGTTGCCGATTCGCCTGCGCAGCCATCCGGACGGCATCGCGATCGAAGCCCGGGAGAATGGCGGGATCCATCTCGTTTTCGGACCCGCCGCGTTTGCCATGCAACAGGCGTTTCATCGGGCGGTCGCGGCCATGGCAGATGTCGCCAACGTCATCGTCGACGACTGCCTGTTCGATCCACGACTATTGCCGGACTGGCAGCATGCGCTCGAAAAACGGCATGTCTTTCTGGTCGGCGTGCATTGCTCGCTTGCCGAGCTGGAACGGCGAGAGCAGGAGCGCGGCGACCGCATGATCGGGCAGGCCCGGGC
>JBCCAC010000147.1:0-6495 GCA_039815015.1 Pseudomonadota bacterium
CATGCGCTGGATGGCCACCGCCTGCCACCCGGACGGCGAGAGCCCCGGCGACGCCGCCTGGGAACACGGCCGCCCCAGCCTCGACGCCAAGGACCCGCCCCCGGGCCAGTCGCCGCGCCCCAGACAGCCCCGATGGCCGCCCGCCCCGCCCGAAGAGGTCCGCGCCCGGTCCAAGGCCGGGAGCGACGGGGCCACGCTGCACTGACGGCAAGCCAGGACGCGCGCCGGGCGACAACGCCGTTGCCGTCCCTTGCAAAAGCGCTAAGCAGACGCTCCATTTCTCGGATATGATTTTGGAACGGGGACCTTCATGAAAGCGACGGTGGAACGGGCGACGCTCCTGAAATGTCTGGCGCACGTTCAGTCGGTGGTGGAACGGCGCAATACGATCCCGATCCTCTCCAACGTTCTTATCGAGGCGGAGGATGGCGGCCTAAAGCTGACGGCGACCGATCTCGATCTGCAGGTGGTGGATTCGATCGCCGCCCAGACGGAGGTCGGCGGCGCGACCACGGTCTCCGCACACACATTGTTCGACATTGTCAGGAAGCTGCCGGACGGCAGCCAGGTTTCGCTGGACGTCGCCGATGGCAAGATGACCATCCGCGCGGGCCGCGCGCGCTTCAATCTTGCGACGCTGCCGCGCGACGATTTCCCGATGATCGCCGAAAGCGACCTGCCGGTCGGCTTCACGCTGACGGGGGAGACGCTGGCGGGCCTGATCGACAAGACGCGCTTTGCGATCTCCACCGAAGAGACCCGCTATTATCTGAACGGGATCTTCCTGCACGTCGCGGACGGCAAGATGTTCGCGGTGGCGACGGACGGCCACAGGCTGGCCCGCGTGACGCTGGATACGCCCGAAGGTGCGACCGACATGCCGGACGTGATCGTTCCCAGGAAATGCGTCGCCGAGCTCCGGAAGCTGCTCGACGAGGCGGATGGCAGCGTCGAGATCGGCCTGTCCGCCTCGAAGATCCGCTTCCGCATCGATACGGCGGTGCTGACCTCGAAACTGATCGACGGCACCTTCCCGGACTATAGCCGCGTCATCCCGACCGGGAACGACAAGCTGTTGAAGGTCGATCCGAAGACCCTGTCCGAAGGCGTCGACCGCGTGTCCGCCATCGCCACCGACAAGACCAAGGCCGTGAAACTCGCCGTCGAGGCGGACAAGGTCGTCCTTTCCGTCACCAGCCCCGAAACGGGCACGGCGAAGGAAGAGGTGCCGGCAGGCTATGAAGCGGACGGGATCGAGATCGGCTTCAACGCCAAATACCTTCTCGACATCTTGTCGGAGGTCGAAGGCGACCAGATCGACGTTCACCTAGCCGACGCCGCGGCCCCGACCCTGATCCGCGAAGGCGACGCCTCGAATGCGCTCTACGTCCTGATGCCGATGCGCGTCTGAACGTCAGGCGGCCAGTTTGACCTGATTGCGGCCGTCGCGTTTCGCCGCATACATTGCGTGGTCTGCGCATTTCAGAGCATCGGACAATGCGGCATCTGACGCCCATGGCGCGACGCCGATCGACGCGCTGACGGCGAAATCGCCCAGGCCGTTCGTCTGGGATAGCGCCTTCACGTCGCGACGAAGGGTTTCCGCCAGTCTGATCGCGTCCGCTGTTTCACCGATACAGAGAAGCGCGAACTCCTCGCCGCCCAACCGGCAGGCAAGTCGGCCATCGGACGACGCCAGACTTCGCAAAAGGTGCCCGACCGCCACAAGAGTCCGGTCGCCCGCGTCATGTCCATGTGAGTCGTTGATCAGCTTGAAATGGTCGAGGTCAATCAGCAGTAGCGACGCCTGCCCCTCGCCCTCTTCTTGAATCCTGGCGGCATCGGCTTCAAAGGCGCGGCGATTGGGGAGGCCGGTCAACGGGTCGAGCGTCGCCAGCGTTTCGGCAAGCGCCAGCGCATCCTCCAGCCGCGCATTGGTATCGGACAGCTCTGCGGTCAGCCGCCGATTGGCAAGATTCGCCTCGGCCGCTTCACGCTGTTGCCGGACGGTGCCGAACGCCAGCGCGACGATGCCCATCAACGGGACGAACACCGCGACGGGATGCATGGGATTGCCAAGATCGAGAAAGAGACGCGGGGCAAGGGTGGCCAGAACGCACGATCCCAGGAACCCGACCATCGCCGAAGGAACGGGTGTCACCATCAGAGAAACGCCCATGACGCCGGCAGCGACAAGGCTGACGATCGCCGATCCTGCAATCCCGGTGCCCACATCGATCTGGATAGGCAGCAGCAGAAGACCCCATGTCGCACCGGCGAAGGCGAGGCCAAATTTCATGCGGAGCAGTTCGCGCTCGAAAGGCTTGTCGGCATTCAGGCGACGTCGAAGCGCCATACCGTTCAGTCTCGTGATCGCGATCGCGACGAGACGAAGCGCCAGAAATGCGTAGAGAAGTCGTGGATCCGGTAAAAAGAGGGACGCGATCAGACAGGCCGTCCAGCCGGCGGCGTTTGCGGGTAGGGAATAGCGCTCGTAGGAGGCCATCAGGCGCACGGCTTCGGCCCGAACCTCACCGCGTTCGGGCTGTCGCACTGCTTCTGTTCCCCGCTTCGCCTTCATCATGTGTTCCCTACGCACGCATCGCCCGTTCATGCGCGTCTTCTCCTCGATGATGGTCGGTCCCTTATTCAAGGTTAACGCCCGCTCACATTTCGCACCCACGAACGCCTTGATCATGAGTGCGAACCGAACCTAAAGCTCTGACATCGGGTGTGCTTCCCTTAGGGAGTGAAAATGATCTGTCGACAATGGCGCGGCTGGACGACGCGGGAACAGGCGGACGAATATCAGGCGCTCCTGACAGGCACCATCATCCCCATGATCGAAGGGCGTCACCTACCGGGGTTCCTGGGCATCGACACGATGCGCCGCGACCTGGGCGAAGAGATCGAATTCCAGACATTGATGTGGTTCGAGGACGAAGCGGGCATGCGCGCCTTCGTCGGTGAGGACAGTTCCGTCAGCCACATACCGGATGCCGCCGCGAAAGTTCTGAAGCGCTGGGACGAACGGGCCATTCACTGGCAGGTCGCCGAACGGCGCGGAGCGGTCTGAAACGACGCGCTCGTGAACGTGTCCGCCATGATACGGGCAGCACCAGCCGCAACGGACGCCACTGCAACATGGCAACCTGGTGACACCGCCGCTGTTGCGCCTTCCCTTGCTTCGACTAGGCTCGCAAACAGGCAGAACTGAGGAGAACCAGTGATGTGCGATGAAGAGAAGCTGGCCCGTTGGGCGAAAGAGGGCTTGAGCGGACGCTACAATCGCCGCGAATTCGCCATGCTGGCCGGGATGGCGACGGTGGCGGCCTGCGCCCCGGCCAGCGATGTCGAGGCGAATGACGAGACCGATGCGCAAGTGACATTGCCCGCGATGCGCGAAGAGAACGTCTCCTTCGCCACCGCCGACGGCACGATGGACGCCTTCTGGGTGGTTCCTCAAACCAATCCGGCGCCTGCCGTGCTGTTCTGGCCCGATATCGCGGGCATACGCGACGCGAAGCGCGACATGGCGCGGCGGCTGGCCGGCAACGGCTATGCGGTGCTCGTGGTCAATCCCTATTATCGCGACGTTATGGGCGAACAGTTCGCTGATTTTTCGGCCTTTCGTTCCGACGGCGGTTTCCGGAAAGTTGGCCCCTGGCGTAAAAAACTGACGGCGGAGGCGATCATGCGCGATGCGGTCAGCGCCGTCGCCTGGCTCGACGCGCAGCCCGAAGTCGACACCGCGCGCGGCATCGGCACGCAGGGCTACTGCATGGGCGGCCCCTTCACCTTCTGGAGCGCGGCGGCGGTCCCGGACCGCGTGAAGGGCGTCGCCAGCTTCCATGGCGGCGGGCTGGTACGGGACGACGATCCGATGAGCCCGCACCTGACCTTCGATGATACGCAGGCGGGCTATCTCGTCGCGATCTCGCAGGATGACGATGCGAAGGCCCCGAATCATAAGGCGATCCTGCGCGAAGCGGCCGCGGCGGCCAGGCGGCCCGCCGAAATCGGGGTCTATGCGGGCGACCATGGCTGGACCGTGCCCGACTTTCCCATCTATGCCGAAGCGGCCGCCGAGCGCGCGTGGAGCAATCTTCTGGAGCTGTACGGCGCGCATCTCTAGCCGACATGGCGAGGGCGGGGCGATGACTGCTGCGACGCGCGCGCTGTCCCGCCTTGCGCTAACGGACTATCGCTCCCACGCGGCCGTTCGCGCGGAGGTCGGCACCGGCCTGATTGCGATTTCCGGTCCGAACGGATCGGGCAAGACGAACCTTCTGGAGGCGGTATCGATGTTCGCGCCGGGCCGTGGGCTACGACGGGCGCGGCTGGACGACATGGCGCGGGTCGGCGGCGCGGGCGGGTTCGCGCTTGCCGGGCGGCTGTCCGTCGGCGACGGCGAGCCGATCGCGTTCGGAACCGGTATCGAGCCCGGCTCCGCGCGCAGGACCATCCGTATCAACGGCGCGGCACAGCCGGCGACGGCGCTTGCCGAATGGCTCTCCATTCTCTGGCTGACGCCGGCGATGGACCGGCTCTTCACCGGGCCGGCGGCCGACCGCCGGCGCTGGCTCGACCGGCTGACGCTCGCGCTCTACCCCGAACATGCGGTGGCGGCGACGCGGTATGAGGCGGCCATGCGGGAACGCAACCGACTGATCGCGGACGGACGGACGTCGGATGTCTGGCTGAACGCCGTCGAGAGCGAGATGGCGACGCATGGCAGCGTGCTCGCGACCGGCCGCATGGCGACGGTGCGGGCGATGGCGACGGTGCTGGACGCGCAGGATGGTCCCTTTCCCCGCGCGCACCTCGAGCTTGCCGGAGATGCGTTTCCGACGCCCGGCGACCTGTCATGGGCGCTCGCCGCCTCGCGCCGCGACGATGTGCGTGCCGGCCGGACGCTAGTGGGTCCGCATCGCGGCGACCTGCTCGTCACGCATATGGACAAGGCGCAGCCGGCCGCGCTCGGTTCGACGGGAGAGCAGAAGGCGCTCCTTCTCGGCATCACGCTCGCCCATGCGGCGCTCGTCGCGCGGGAAACGGAGCGGCGGCCGATCCTGCTTCTGGACGAGGTGGCCGCCCATCTCGACGAGGGCCGCAGGGCCGCGCTGTTCGACCTTCTCGCCACCATAGGCGCGCAGGTCTGGATGACCGGCACCGACGCGTCACTTTTCCGTGCAATTTCAGGTCCGGCGACCTATATGGAAATGGCAGACGGAATGCCGCTTGTTCGAGAGGGATAAGGGCAGTCCGCCAGGCGGGGAAAAGGACAGGATTTGGCTGACGAAACGACGGCGGACAATGCCGACTATGGCGCGGATTCCATCAAGGTTCTGAAAGGCCTGGACGCGGTCAGGAAGCGCCCCGGCATGTATATCGGCGATACCGAGGACGGATCCGGCCTCCACCACATGGTGTTCGAGGTGTCCGACAACGCCATCGACGAGAGCCTGGCGGGGCACTGCGATCTCGTGACGATGACGCTGAATGCGGATCAGAGCGTCACGATTACCGACAATGGCCGCGGCATCCCGACCGACATCCATGCCGAGGAAGGCGTCAGCGCGGCCGAGGTTATCATGACCCAGCTGCACGCCGGCGGGAAATTCGATCAGAACAGCTACAAGGTATCGGGCGGTCTGCACGGCGTCGGCGTGTCTGTCGTCAACGCGCTGTCCGACTGGCTGGAGCTGCGTATCTTCCGCGACGGCAAGGAACATTTCATGCGGTTCGAAGACGGCGTCGCCGTCGCGCCGCTGGAGGTGGTCGGCGATGCGAACGGCCAGCAGGGCACGCATGTCACATTCATGGCGGCGGAATCGACCTTCACGACCGTCGAATATGATTTTGACAAGCTGGTGCACCGCTACCGCGAGCTCGCCTTCCTGAATTCCGGCGTGCGCCTGCTGCTGGCCGACGAACGCCACGCCGAGCGGCAGGAGGTCGAACTCTATTATGAGGGGGGCGTGGCCGAATTCGTCAAATATCTGGACCGGGCAAAGACGCCGCTGATCCCCGAGCCGATTTTCATCTCCGGCGAACGGGACGGGGTCGGCGTCGAAGTCGCGCTGGAATGGAACGACAGCTATCACGAGCAGGTCCAGCCGTTCACGAACAACATCCCGCAGCGCGACGGCGGCACGCATCTCGCTGCCTTTCGCGGCGCGCTGACGCGGACGCTCGGCGGTTATGCCGAGCGTTCGGGGGCGCTGAAGAAGGAAAAGGTGTCGCCGACCGGCGAGGACATGCGCGAGGGACTGACCGCGATCGTTTCCGTGAAGGTGCCCGATCCCAAATTCTCGTCGCAGACCAAGGACAAGCTGGTCTCGTCAGAAGTGCGGTCGCCGGTGGAATCGCTGATCGGCGAGAAGCTCGGCGAATGGCTGGAGGAGAAGCCCGCACCCGCCAAGGCAATCGTTGACAAGTTCGTCGGCGCCGCCATCGCGCGCGCGGCGGCGCGGAAGGCGCGCGAGGCGAGCC
>JBCCAC010000398.1:0-2277 GCA_039815015.1 Pseudomonadota bacterium
ACAAGCGACTGGGCAATGCCGCGCACCATGTGCACGGGGCGCGGGGCGAACCGGTTCCGGACGATGTGCCGCCGGTGCCCTTCTCGCTGATCCTGAACCTCGTCGGCGTGATGGGTGAGGAGGCGGACCAGGCGACGGTCTGGGCCTATCTCGCCAATTACGCGCCGGACGCGACGCCGGAGGGCAATCCGGAACTCGACGCGCTCATCCGGCATGCGGTCGCCTATGTCCGCGACGTCGTCGCGCCTACGCTCACCAAGCGCGGCGCGAACGCGAAGGAGCGCGCCGCGCTTGCCGATCTTTCCGAACGGCTCGCCGCAGTGGCGGGTGTCGTTCAGGCCGAGGACATACAGAATGAGGTTTACGCCGTGGGCAAGGACCACGGATTCGATCCCCTCCGGTCCTGGTTCACGGCGCTCTATGAAACCCTTCTCGGGTCGTCGCAGGGGCCGCGGATGGGAAGTTTCATCACGCTTTACGGGATCGAAAACACGCGTGCGCTCATTGACGAGGCACTGACGAGGACATCCGAGACCGTATGAGACATTTGTTCGTTGCTGCGTCGCTTGCCATTCTGACCGCCACGGCGCCGGCCGCCGCGCTTGCCGGCACGCCGCACAAGGCGGCGCACACCCTGTTCATGAAGGGGCAGTTCGCAGCGGCGGCGGACGCCGCACGTGAGGCCGGAACGCCCGAGAGTCTCGCCCTCGCCGCGCGGTCGACACTCGTCATCGCCGCCTATGAGGTCGACACGAAGAAAAAGGCGCTGCAGCTGATCGACGAAGCGCTCGCCGACGCCGATGCCGCGCTGGCGCTGAAGCCAGGACATGTCGGCGCGACGTTGCAAAAGGCGATCGGCACCGGCTACCGCGCGCAGCTGACCCACAGTGCGGGCGGTGCCAAGCGGGCGCGGCGCCTGATGGAATATGCCGCGCGGCAGGAACCCGACAATCCGCTGGCGCAGGTGTCGCTCGGCGGCTGGCACTCCGGCGCCATCGGCCGGCTCGGACGCTTCATGGGATCGACGCTTCTCGGCGCCAAGCGCGACAAGGCGCTCGCCGCCTTCGACCGCGCCGTCATGCTGGACGACGAGGATCCCATCTACACGACCTTCTACGCCATCGGCCTCGTCGATATGGGCATGGAGGAAGAGACCGCGAAGCTGCGCGAGCTTTTGACACTCGCCGCCAACGGCCCGCCGGCCATGGACGGATTCGAACGACTGGTGCGCGCGCGCGCCAGGGAAATGCTCGCCGCGGTCGGCGACGAGGACGCGCTCGAAGAGATCACCGCCGCCTCACGCCCCTTCGCGCTCATCGACTGACGCATCTAAGTCAGGTCGCGTCTATCCGAACGGCAGGTCGAGCGCCGTCGCGACAGCCTCGTGGCGGATCTTGCCGCCCGACACGTTCAGCCCCTCCGCCAGCCCAGAATCGGCCGCCATCGCCGCGTCCGCGCCGATATTGGCCAGCTTCACGATGAACGGCAGCGTCGCATTGTTAAGCGCGAAGGTCGACGTGCGCGCGACCGCGCCCGGCATGTTGGCGACGCAATAATGGATGACGTCTTCCTCGACATAGACGGGATCGTCATGCGTCGTCGGCCGTGACGTCTCGAAACAGCCGCCCTGATCGATGGCGACGTCGACGAGTACCGAGCCGCGCTTCATGGTCTTCAGCATCTCGCGCGTCACGAGCTTCGGTGCCGCCGCCCCCGGGATCAGCACCGCACCGATCAGCAGATGCGAGGTCTCGACCGCCCGCTGTACGGCGGCGGCGGAGGCGTAGACCGTCTTCACCCGGTTCTGGAACAGCTCGTCCAGTTCGGCGAGCCGCATGGTCGACACGTCATAGATGGTGACGTCCGCGCCCAGGCCGACGGCCATCTGCGCGGCGTTGAAGCCGGACACGCCGCCGCCCAGGATCGCGACCTTCGCCGGCGCGACCCCCGGTACGCCGCCCAGCAGAACGCCGCGCCCGCCATTTTCCTTTTCCAGATAATGCGCGCCCGCCTGCACGCTCAGCCGGCCCGCGACCTGGCTCATCGGCCTCAGGAGCGGCAACGCCCCGGTACGGTCGGTCACCGTCTCATAAGCGATCGAGGTCGCACCGGACGACATCAGGGCCTCGGCCTGGGGCTTGTCGGCGGCGAGGTGGAGATAGGTGAAGAGGATCTGCCCCTCCCGCAGCATCTCGCATTCGTGCAGCTGCGGCTCCTTCACCTTCACGATCATGTCGGCGGTCGCAAAGACATCCTCCGGCGTATCGAGGATGACGG
>JBCCAC010000226.1:0-4466 GCA_039815015.1 Pseudomonadota bacterium
GTATTGGTCTTTTGCCTTCAAGTTCCGGGTATTGCCCAATCCACAGAGGCAATTTCAGAATTACCCGAGCCTCCAAAGGCAAAAAAAGTAGCCGTCGGATTCGTCGGCCTCCACCACCATCCAGTCCGACGTGCCCAGCCGCGCATTCGTGCCATAGACGTTGATGATGCCACCGTTGATCACCGTCGGGTCGAGACCGCCGGAATCGAGAAGCGCCGCGACCATGGACGTTGTCGTCGTCTTGCCGTGCGTGCCGGCGACCGCGACGTTCGATTTCAGCCGCATCAGCTCCGCCAGCATCTCCGCCCGGCGGACGACGGGAATGCGCTTTTCGAGCGCGGCGTCCACTTCCGGATTGCCGCGCTTGATCGCGGTCGAGACCACCACGACGCTGACACCGGCGACGTTTTCCGCGCGGTGGCCGATATGGACCTCGATGCCGAGCTCGCGCAGCGCCTCGACCTTCGGGCTTTCGGCGATGTCGCTGCCCTGCACGGCATAACCCAGATTCTTCATGACCTCGGCGATGCCGGACATACCGATGCCGCCGATGCCGACGAAGTGGATCGTGCCGATCGCCTTTGAAAAACGGGCCTGGCTGCGGGTCTCGGTCACGCGGTTTCCTTCATGATCTGACCGGGCTGGCGGATATGCGCCAGCTCCTCGGCGAAGTCGGCGACGCGTTCGGCCGCGTCGGGCCGGCCCGCCGTCTTCGCGCGCGCAGCGGCGTTGGCAAGCGTTTCGGGCTGTTCGACCATCGCGACGATCTGCGCGGCGAGCGCGGCCGGCGTGAAGGCTTCCTGCCGTACCATGACGCCGCCGCCCGATGCCGCCAGTTCGCGCGTATTGGCCGCCTGATGATCGTCGGTCGCGATGGGCAGCGGCACCAGGATTGCCGGCCGGCCCGCCGCCGTCAGCTCGGCAACGGTCGACGCTCCGGCCCGGCCTATGAACAGGTGCGCGCGCGTCAGCGCCGCCGGCACATCCTGCATGTAGGTTGCCAGATCCGCCGGAATTTGCGCGTCGCGATAGAGGGTGGCAACCGCGTCCATATCCTCTTCGCGCACCTGCTGCACGACCTGCAGTCGCTGTTTCAGCGGCATGGGCAGGGAGGCCAGCCCGCGCGGCACCACCTCCGACAGAATGGACGCGCCGAGCGACCCGCCCAGCACGAGAATCCTCAGCGGCAGATCCTCGTCGAAGGCCGGAAACGGCGTCTCCGCAATCGCGGCAACGTCCGCGCGCACCGGATTGCCCGTCAGCCGTGCCTTGTCGCCCTGCTCCAGCCGCGCGGTCGCGGCAAAGCTGGTCGCGATACCATCGACATTCTTCTGCAACAGCCGGTTGACCCGGCCCAGAACCGCATTCTGCTCGTGGATCAGCGTCGGCACGTTCGCCTTGGTGGCCTCCAGCATGGCCGGCAGGACGGGATAACCGCCAAAGCCGACGACGGCCGCGACATGCTTCCTGGCCAGAATGGCCGCGGCCTGCCGCCGGCCCTTGGCGATCTTCAGCATCGCGCCGGGCCATTTCAGCGGATTGGCGCCGATGGTCGCCGCCTCGATGACATCGCGGTCATTGCCTTCGAACAGGCCCGGGATCTTCGCGCCGCGCGCATCGGTAATCAGCGCGACCTCGTGCCCGCGCCGTTCCAGCGCACGCGCCACGGCATGCGCCGGCACCATGTGGCCACCGGTACCGCCGGCCGCGACGATGAACTTCGCGCTCATGCCGGTACCGCCCGCATATCGAGGCCGGCATTGCCGGTCAGGAAGCGCCGGCGCCGCGTCAGCGCGATCAGTGCACCCATACCGATCGACATGGCGAGGAAGCTCGATCCGCCATGGCTGATGAAAGGGAGCGTCATGCCCTTGGACGGGAGGAGGTTCATCGCGACGCCCATATTGATGAATGCCTGCAGGCCGAGCTGCACGACGAGGCCCGTCGCCGCCAGCGTGACGAAGGGATCGTCCTCATCGAACAACTGCGTCACCACCCGCACGATGATGGCCAGGAACAGGCAGGCGATGGCGAGACACGCGATCATGCCGAACTCCTCGCCGATCACGGCGAAGATATAATCCGTCTGCGGCTCCGGCAGGCTGAACTTCGCCTGCCCCTCGCCCGGCCCGGTGCCGAACAGGCCGCCGGAGCGCATGGCGTCGAGCGAACGTTCGACCTGATAATTGTCGCCCTCTCCGGTCAGGAACCGGTCGATCCGGCTGGTGACGTGCGGCACGAACAGATACGCCGTGACCAGCCCCGCGATCCCGGCGATGGCAAGCCCGCCCAGAAGGGTCAGGCTGAGCCCCGCGACGAACGCCTGCGCCGTCCACATGCCCGCGATCAGGACGGTCTGGCCGATATCGGGCTGGATGACGAGCAGCGCCGCGATCAGCCCCAGCAGGATGGCGGACGCGCTGATGGCCGGTACCTTGGGATCATCGAAGCGCAGCGCCAGCACCCAGGCGGCCGTAATGGCAAACATCGGTTTCAGAAATTCCGACGGCTGCACCTCATTGCCTGCGATCAGCAGCCAGCGCATGGCACCGTTCTTCTCGACGCCGATGAACGGCAGCGCCGCCATCGCGGCGATCCCGATCAGAACACCGAGCAGCGCCAACCGCCGGATCCACAGCTTCGGCAGCATCGACGTTCCGATCAGAAGCGGCACGCCGATCGCCACCCAGACCACCTGCCGCTTCAGGAAATGCAGGTCGCCGAAGCGCAGATTCGCGCCCGACAGCCGTTCCGCCGCCGCCGGCGATGCCGCCGCGACCGCGATCAGCCCGATGCCGACCAGCATCAGGATCATCGCCAATAGCGGCCGGTCGATGGTCCAGAACCATCGCCCGAGCAGGGTCCGGTCGCTGCGTCCCAGCATCATGCCGCCCCTGCGCCCAGCGCGGTCACCGCCGCGCGGAACGCGTCGCCCCGCGCTTCGAAATCGCGAAACTGATCGAAACTGGCGCAGGCCGGCGACAGCAGGACCGTATCGCCCTCATCCGCCCGCGCCGCCGCCGCCAGCACGGCATCCGCAAGCGTTCCAGACTCAATTACCAGAGGCACTTTGCCGGCGAGCGCCGCTGCGAACACGGGTCCGGCATCGCCGATCAGATAGGCCGCTGCCACCCGGTCGTAATAAGGCGCGCAGGGCGACAGATCGCCCGACTTTGCGAGACCGCCGGCGATCCAGTGTATGCGTTCATAGGCCGCCAGTGCCGGTGCCGTCGCCTCCGCATTGGTCGCCTTGGAATCATTGATCCAAAGGACGCCCTGCCGTTCCGCGACGCGCTCCATGCGGTGCGGCAGGCCGGGAAACCGTTCGAACCCGGCGAGAATGGCGGCATCGTCCAGACCCAGGGTCCGCAGCGCCGCCAGCGCCGCCGCCGCATTCTGCCGGTTGTGCGGTCCGGCGAGCGATGGCCACTCGGGCTGCCGGTTCAGAAGCTCGTCATCCATCGGCGCCCGCATCGCGCCATGTTCGATGCCGATCCGCACACTGTCGGCATCTTCGCCGGCGACGATCGCCGTGCCGCCGGCCTGCATGGCGAACAGCCGCGCCTTCGCCGCGGCGTATTTCGCCATCTCGCCGTCATAACGGTCGAGATGGTCGGGCGTGATGTTGAGAAGGATCGCCACGTCGCAGGACAGGGTACGGGTCAGGTCGATCTGATAGGAGGACAGCTCCAGCACATAAATGCCGCCCGCCGGCAGGGGTTCGCGCGACAGGATGGGCAAGCCGATATTGCCGCCCAGCCGCGCCGGGATCCCGGCCGTCTCCAGCACATGATGGATCAGCGCGGTGACCGTCGACTTGCCGTTCGTGCCCGTAATGCCGACCACACGGTGGGACGGCAGCTCGCTTCTCGCGCGCGCGAACAGTTCGACGTCGCCGATGATTTCGGTCGCTGCCGCCCGCGCGCGCGGAACCAGCGGGTGCGTGTTCAGCGGCACGCCGGGCGATACGATCAATGCGTCATAGGCGGCGAGGTCGACCACCATGGGATCGGCGATCTCCACATCCGCCGGTGCCATACGCCGCGCATCCTCCTGGTCGTCCCAGGCCGCCACGTTCGCACCGGATGCGCGCAAAGCCTCGACCACGCTCAATCCCGTGCGCGCCAGGCCCAGCACATGATAGCGCCGACCGCGAAAGGCAGCGGCCGTAATCATCTCAGCTTCAGCGTGGCAAGGCCTGCCAGCGCCAGCACGATGGAGACGATCCAGAAGCGGATGACGACGGTCGATTCCGCCCAGCCCAACGCCTCGAAATGATGGTGGATGGGCGCCATTCGGAAGACGCGCTTGCCGAACATCTTGAAGCTGGCCACCTGCACGATGACGCTGACCGTTTCGAGAACGAAGAGCCCTCCGACGAGGAGCAGCACCAGCTCGTGATTGACGACGACGGCGACCGAACCCAGCGCGCCGCCCAGCGCCAGCGACCCCGTATCGCCCATGAA
>JBCCAC010000093.1:0-7926 GCA_039815015.1 Pseudomonadota bacterium
AACTCGCCCTCGAACGGCACGAGGCGGCGCAGTCTGCCTCCGCGGCCAAGACGGCCCAGGCCAATCTCGACGAGGTTGCGGGACGGACAACATGACTTTCCCCTCCCTACAGGGAAGGGCAGGGGCGGGTTGAAGCGACAAAGCCGCGCCGAAGGCGCGACGGGTTTTCGGCTCGCTGACGCTCGTACCCCACCCCGCCCCCTCCCCGCTGGGAAGGGGAAGGTCGAGACCGTAACCCCCCGCTCGCCATCGCGCCCCGCCCCCGCTAAACGCACGCGCATGTCCGAGCCCGACCGCATGGTCACCCCCATGAGAACGCCCGAAGATGTCGATGCCGCACTGCGGCCGCAGCGTCTGGAGGAGTTCGTCGGGCAGGAGGCGGCGCGGGCCAATCTGCGCGTCTTCGTCGACGCCGCCAAGGGGCGCGGCGAGGCGATGGATCATGTGCTGTTCTTCGGCCCGCCGGGCCTTGGCAAGACGACGCTGGCGCAGATCGTCGCGCGCGAACTGGGCGTCGGCTTTCGCGCGACCTCAGGCCCTGTGATCGCCAAGGCCGGCGACCTCGCCGCGATCCTCACCAATCTCGAAGCGAATGACGTCCTCTTCATCGACGAGATCCACCGCCTCGCGCCCGCCGTCGAGGAAGTGCTCTACCCGGCGATGGAGGACCGCGCACTCGACATCATGATCGGCGAAGGGCCGTCGGCCAGAAGCGTCAAGATCGACCTGCCGCCCTTCACGCTCGTCGGCGCCACGACGCGCTCGGGTATTCAGACCACGCAGCTCCGGGACCGGTAAGGCATTCCGTTGCGGCTAAACGTCTACACCGCGGCCGAACTGGAACGCGTCGTGACGCGCGCCGCGCACCTCCTCGCCCTGCCCCTGGAGCCCGACGGCGCGGCGGAGATTGCGGCCCGCGCCCGCGGAACGCCGCGCATCGCCGGGCGGCTGTTACGACGCGTGCGCGACTTCGCGGCGGTCGATGGCGAGGCCTCCGTGACGCGTGAGGCGGCCGACCGCGCGCTCAACCGGCTGGAGGTCGACGCGCTCGGCCTCGACGCGATGGATCGCCGCTATCTCGGCGTCATCGCGGAGGATTATGCCGGCGGCCCGGTGGGCGTGGAAACGCTCGCCGCCGCCCTCTCCGAACCGCGCGACACGATCGAGGATGTCATCGAACCCTATCTGATCCAGATCGGCCTCCTCGCCCGCACCGCGCGCGGCCGGCAGATGAACGCAAAAGCGTGGACGCATCTAGGACTTAGCCCGCCCAAGGGCAGCGGCGGCGAGCTGCCGCTTTAGCCCGGAAACAGGCGTCTGACCTCCCGCTCGACATGCTCGCGGCAGGACTCGCGCGGCGCATTCGAAAAGCAGGAGATGCTGATCTTTTCGTCGGGAAATACCATCATGTAGCTCGACGCATCGATGTCGCCGCCCGCATACCACAGCACCGGCCGGTCGGCCTCGACGCCGTACACCAGACCGAACGCGTCGTTCGTCTTGTCATGTGCGAAGCGTTCCGTGCGAAGCATCAGCGTCCAGAACGCCTCGCCGAAGACGGCGCGGCTCTGCATCTCGTCCAGCCAGCGGCCCCAGTCGGCCATGCTCGTCATGACGCCGCTGCCGCCATAATGCGGCGCGTTGCGGCGGATGAGCATCAGCGGCCCGCCCGCCGCATCCGCATTGATGGCCGCGTCGCTTCTAAGATCTTCCGTGATCTCCGGCGTGCGCGGAACATAGGCGTTGGCCCGGTTCGGGATCAGCGTCGTGACGTCGTCATTAACGAGCGTCGCCGACATGCCGAGCGGCGCGAACAGCCGCTCTTCGGCGATGTCCGCAAACGGCTTTTCATACGCGGCCTCGACGATTTTCGCGATCAGCATGTAATTGATATTCGAATAGCCCCAGGCCGTTCCGGGAGCGAACGCCAACTCTTCGGCCGACAGGCTGGCCGCGATGGCGTCGTCGATCGTAAAATAATGAAATGTCGACCATGGCGCTCCGCCCGGTCGTGGCCGTTCGTAATATTCGGTCAGGCCGCTCGTCATGTAGAGAAGGTGCGCGACCGTCAGGCCATCACCATATTTCGCCACCGCCGGCACCCAGTTCGCGACCGGGTCTTCCAGGGAAACGAGGCCGTCGAGAATGGCGTGCGCGAGCGTCGCCGCCGTGATCTGCTTGGAGAGGGAGGCGATGTGAAAGACGGTATGTTCATCGATGGCGCGCCGCTGTTCGATATCCGCCGCCCCCTCCACATGCATCAGTTCGCGGCGCCCGTCGCGGCGGATCTCCAGAACATGTCCGGGCCGGCTCAGCGCCTCGGTTTCGCGGCCTGGTGCCGCCGCCGGCGCTGCCGTCGTTGCGGAAGTGCCGGCAATGGCGATCAGCAGCGCGAATAGGATTGTCTTCACCCCAATCTTCCTCTGATATTGTGGCTGGCCGATGACGAAGGTGCCACAATGCAGGGCCCCGTGCCATGGGGGTCGACACGCGATATCCGATATGTTGCGCGTCGCCGGCCACCGCGTAGAGAGCGCATGATGACCCTGCTGCCAGAACCCGCATCCGGCCGATTCCAGGACGGCGTGCACCTGTTCCCCATCCGCGTCTATTTCGAGGACACCGACCTCTCCGGCATCGTCTATCATGCGAATTATCTGCGCTACATGGAGCGCGCGCGGTCCGACATGTTGCGGCTCGCCGGCATCGATCAGCGCACGACGTTCGAGGCGGGCGAGGGCGTCTACGCCGTCGCGTCGCTCGAAATTCAATATAAGCGACCCGCGAAGCTCGACGACATTCTGACGGTCGAGAGCCGCGTCACGCGCGTACGGGCGGCGGCGACGGAAATTCGTCAGTCCATCCTGCGTTCAGGGGAACTCGTCACGATGGCGCTTGTTACGGCGGCACTGGTTGCGCCAGAGGCCAGCGGACAAAACCGTCCGATCCGGCAGCCCGCCGCCTGGCGAGACACATTCAAAAGCCTGATGGATCGGGCGAAGGGGACAGATGCAGGTTGAAACCGTAGCTCTCGGCGTGGACACGATCGGCCTCGCCTCCGCAACCGACCTCTCGCCGCTGGCGCTGTTCCTGCAGGCGGACATCGTCGTGAAGGCGGTGATGGTGGGCCTCCTGCTCGCCTCCATCTGGTCCTGGGCGATCATGTTCGACCGCGCGTCGAAGATGAAAAAGGTCAGGAAGCAGGCCGACGCCTTCGAGGATCGCTTCTGGCGCGCCGACAGCGTCGAGGATTTCCACGGGGAGACCCAGAAGCTGGCGCACCCGTCCGCTGCCATCTTCAACGCCGGCATGACCGAATGGCGCCGCTCCACCAAGGGCACGAAGCTGCGCGCGGAGGGAATGCGCACGCGCCTCGCCTCCACGATGCAGGTGACCATCGACCGCGAAATCGGCATGCTCAGCGACCGGCTGAACGTGCTGGCGACGATCGGATCGGTATCGCCGTTCGTCGGCCTGTTCGGCACCGTCTGGGGCATCATGCGCGCCTTCACGTCCATCGCCGCGACGCAGAACACGACGCTCGCCGTCGTCGCGCCCGGCATTGCGGAGGCGCTGTTCGCCACCGCGCTCGGCCTTTTCGCGGCCATTCCCGCGGTCATCGGCTACAACCGCCTTTTGCATTCGGTCGGCACGCTCGAAGGGCGGCTGATTGGCTTCTCGGAAGAGTTCCAGAACCTCCTCAGCCGCGAACTGGACGAGCGGCTGTGAGGCGAACCCCGGTCCGGAGCCCCGCCTGATGGCGATGGCCACCGCCCCCGCTCGCGGCCGCGCACGCGCGCGGCGCGCCCCGATGTCGGAGATCAACGTCACGCCGCTCGTCGACGTGATGCTCGTTCTCCTCATCATTTTCATGATCGCCGCGCCGCTCCTCGTAACGGGCGTCCCCGTCGATCTGCCGGAATCGAATGCCGGGGCGCTGCAGCCGGACGACACGCCCATCCAGATCTCGCTGGATGACGAAGGCGCGATCTTCATCGACGAGCAGCGGCAGGACGCAGCCGGCTTTCCCGCCCGTCTCGCCGCCATCCGCGACGCCCGGGCCGGCGGCGATGAAGAGCCGCGCGTCTACATCCGCGCCGATCGCGGCCTCGATTATGGTCGCGTGATCGGCGTTCTTGGGCAGGTGAATGCCGCCGGCTTCCGCCGCGTGGCGCTGGTCAGCACGCCGGCGGGCGGCGCGCAGGATGACGCTGCAGATGACGTCGCGGTCGACGTGACAGGCGACGCGGCGGACGGCACGCCTTGAGCGAGGCGCGCGCCCTGACCGTCGCCGGCCTCGGCCATGTGGCGCTGTTCGCGGCGCTCTCGCTCAGCTGGAGCCTGATGGCGGATTTCGAGCCCGGTTTCGACGATCCGATCCCCGTCGACTTCGTTGAGATCGGCGACGTTCCGAGCGTCGTTGAACAGCCACCGCCGACGCTCGCCGCCGCGCCGCGCGAGACGATCGACGCGCCGGAGATCGAAGAGGAGGTGCCGGAGGAACCGGAGCCCGAACCGCTGCCCGATCTCGCCGCCGAAACGCCGCCGCCCGAAGCGACGCCGGAGCCCGTGCCGCCGGAACCGAAGCCCAAGCCCGCCCCGGCAAAGGAACTGACCCAGGCGGTCGACAAATCGGTGGCGGAGGCGCCGACCGCGCGCGAGGAACAGGACTTCGCCAAGGCGATCACCGACGCGCTGCCGCAGCAGGTGCGCCTCTCCTCGATCCAGCAGGCGACGCTGGCGCAGGCGATCAAGGACCGCATCTACAAATGCTGGGATCCGGCGGCGGGCGGCCCGGCCTCCTCCTCGATCACGACGACGCTTCGCGTTCGCGCCGCGCCGTCCGGCGACATTCGCGGCCGGCCGACGCTCGTCCGGCAGACCGGAAACGCCGACAGCGGTTACATGCGCGCCGCGCGCGACGCGGCCATCCGCGCCGTCCTCAACCCGCGCTGCACGTTGAAGGGCCTGCCCGCCGACCTCTATGCTGGCGGCTGGGAAGATTTCGAACTCAATTTCGATCCGAAGGATTTGTGATGGCTTATCGGGAAAATATCGGCATCGTGCGTCCCTCGACTTCGCTCGGGATGATGAAGATTGCAGGCATGCAGACCACTAAACTCAATCATCCCGAGCGAAGTCGAGGGACGCACCATCTGGCCACCTTCCTCCTTGCCATTCTCACCCTCTTCGCCGCCCCCGCCGCCGCACAGAATCTGAGCGTCGACATCAATCAGGGCGTGTCCCGGCCATTGCCGATCGCGGTGCCCAGCTTCACGACGCAGCGCAGCGCGCCGACGGCGGCGGGGACGACGGCAGAGCTTGGCGTGAAGCTGGCCGAGGTCATCACCAACGATCTCGAATCCTCCGGCCTGTTCCGGCCGCTCGACCCGCGCGCCTTCACGACGACCGTCACCTACCGCGACGTTCTCGCCCCGCAATTCGCCAGCTGGCGCACCGTGGCGGCGCAGGCCCTCGTCAGCGGTTTCGCCGAGGTGCGGTCCGACGGGACGATCACGGTCGGCTGTTACCTCTACGACGTCTTTTCCGAAGAGGTGCTGGTGCGTGAGGGGTTCAATACCGAGCCGCGCTTCTGGCGCCGCGCCGCGCACAAATGCGCCGATGCGGTCTATTCGCGCCTGACTGGGGAAACCGGCTATTTCGACAGCCGCGTCGTCTATATCTCCGAAACCGGACCCACGACCGCACGCGTCAAGCGCCTGGCGATCATGGATCAGGACGGCGCCAATCACCGCTTTCTGACCAACGGCCAGAATCTGGTGCTGACGCCGCGCTTTTCCGCCAATGACCAGACTGTCCCTATCTCAGCTACGCGCAGAACCGGCCGCGCATCTACATCTACGATATCGGATCGGGGCGGCAGCGGCTGGTCGGCGACTTCCCCAACATGGCGTTCGCGCCGCGCTTTTCGCCCGATGGACGAACGCTCGCGTTCAGCCAGTCGCGCGGCGGCAACACCGACGTCTACACCATGAACGTCGATGGTTCGAACGTGCGCCGGCTGACCAGCGCACCCGGCATCGACACGGCACCCAGCTTCTCGCCCGACGGGCGCCGCATCACCTTTGAATCGGATCGCGGCGGCTCGCAGCAGATCTACGTCATGAATGCGGACGGGTCGGGACAGCGGCGCATCAGCTTCGGCGACGGCCGCCACGGCACGCCGGTCTGGAGCCCGCGCGGCGACCTCATCGCCTTCACGAAGATCGGCGGCGGCAAGTTCAGGATCGGCGTCATGCGTCCGGACGGCTCCGGCGAGCGGCTTCTGACCGACAGCTGGCAGGACGAGGCGCCGACCTGGTCGCCCAATGGCCGGGTCATCATGTTCTTCCGCTCGCGTCGGGGCGGCGGTGCCGATCTCCATTCCATCGACCTGACGGGGGTCAACGAGCGCAAGGTGCCGACACCGCTGCAGGGCTCGGATCCCGCCTGGTCGCCGCTGCTGCCATAACCGTGAAAGGACGGTCCAAAGCATGCTCTGATGTGCCTCTGGAACCGGATTTCGGATTTCCCGCCCTGCGGACGGCCGCGCGGGGCCATCCATCTCACCAGCGCGGAACTTATCCCCCGTGGGGATGTTGCGAGGGGGAGGTAGCACCATAGAAAAGGGACAGCACCGCCATGACTTCAGCTTTGACGCGTACGTTCGCCATTGGACTACTATTGGGGGCCGCCGCGTGCGCGTCGAACGACGAACTGCCGCCAACGCCGCCGCCGCAGGCACCGGCGCCCACACCGGCACCCGCACCGACGGATACGGGTGCGGTCACCAATGCCGTGACGCCGGGCAGTGTCGAGGACTTCCGCCGCCAGGTCGGCAGCGACACGGTCTATTTCGCCTATGACAGCTCTTCGCTCGACGGCGAGGCGCGCGATACGCTGGCGAAACAGGCCGCCTGGCTCGTGCAGTACCCGAACGTCCGCGTGACGCTCGAAGGGCACACTGACGAGCGCGGCACGCGCGACTACAACCTCGCCCTCGGCGAACGCCGTGCCAATGCGGTCGCGACGTTCATGCAGCAGAACGGCGTCGCCGCCGGCCGCGTGACGACGATCAGCTTCGGTAAGGAACGTCCGGCCGTCGAAGGATCGAGCGAATCCGCCTATGCGCAGAACAGGCGCGTCGTGACCGTCCTTTCGGGCGCAGCCGCCAGCTGACCCCGAAAACATGACGAGCAATCTGAAGGGGCCGCATGACAATGTGGCCCCTTCTCGTTTCCGACCCGGCGATCTCGATATCGTCGAGGACGATCTTTCCGGCGATGCCGTTCGCGCCCTCGTCGCTTTCCATCTCGACGACATGCACCGCCATTCGCCGGCGGATGGCGTGCACGCGCTGCCCGTCGATGGCCTTCGCGCACCGGACGTGACGTTCTGGTCGGCATGGTCTGATAGCGAACTGTCCGGTTTCGCCGCGCTGCGCGAACTCGCGCCGGATCATGGCGAGATCAAATCCATGCGCGCCGCGCCGTCCTTCCGGAACCGCGGCGTCGGCCGCATCCTGCTCGACCATCTGATCGGGGTCGCCCGTGTCCGCGGCTATCGCCGTCTCAGCCTGGAAACGGGTCGCACCGCGCCGTTCCACGCCGCCCAGGCACTCTACCGCCGCAACGGCTTTCGCGAATGCCCGCCATTCGCCGATTATGCCGATAATGATTTCAGCATGTGCATGACGAGGACGATTTGAGGAGTGACCGCGAAGAAGGCCTTGCTACGATTGAATTTTCCTATCCCCTAGCGGTCTGCTATCCTCGCAATATGACCATGACCGCACCCCTTACTGCCCTTCGCCGGATAGCGCTGCCGGCGACATGTATGCGAAACGCGTGTGACCCGTGTGACCTACATGCCTTGCGAAAGTGCAATATGTGTGACCTTCGTGTGACCTTTCGCTGTTGACGAACG
>JBCCAC010000073.1:0-8955 GCA_039815015.1 Pseudomonadota bacterium
ATGATGGCGTGGACCGAGATGGACATGCTGTTCATGAAGAAACTCTATTCGATGCCGCTCGATAGGAAGGCACGGCAACAGCGTCGGATGCTTGCCAACGCCATGATGGGCGATCTGGAAGCGGAGGACTGATCGAACGCGATTGCCCTTCCCGGAAAGGCGCGTCAGGAACGTCTTCCGACTGTCGAGACGAGAAGGGCACAGCATATGAAGATCGCGTTCATCGGGCTCGGCAATATGGGTGGCGGGATGGCTGCCAATCTTGTTAGGGCGGGGCACGAGGTCGCCGCGTTCGATCTGTCCGATGGCGCGCTGGCGAAGGCCGAGGCGGCGGGGTGTCGGCGCGTTACGTCTGCCGCCGCGGCGCTCGAGGGTGTCGATGCGGTCGTCACCATGCTGCCGGCGGGGACGCACGTTGCCGAAGTCTACGAACAGGATGTGTTCGCGACCGTCCCGCGCGATGCCGTTCTGATCGACTGTTCGACGATCGACGTCGCCACGGCGAGAAAGGTGGCGAGCGAAGCGGCCGAGCGCGGGCTCGCGATGGTCGATGCGCCCGTTTCGGGCGGCATCGCGGCGGCGGCGGGCGGCACGCTGACCTTCATGGTCGGCGGTCCGGAGGGCGCGTTCACGCGCGCCGAGCCCGTGCTCGCGGCCATGGGCAAGGCCGTCATCCATGCGGGCGATGCCGGCGCCGGCCAGGCGGCGAAGATCTGCAACAACATGCTCCTGGGTGCGACCATGGTCGCGACGTGCGAGACGCTGGCCCTGGCGGAGAAGCTCGGGCTCGACGCGCAGACCTTTTACGATATCGCCAGCGTATCGTCGGGACAGAGCTGGTCGCTCACATCCTATTGCCCGCTGCCGGGCGTTGGCCCGGACAGCCCCGCCGACCGGAATTATGATGGCGGGTTCGCCGCCGCGCTGATGCTGAAGGATCTGAAGCTGGCGGCCGAGGCGGCGCGGACGGCGGATGCGGCCGTGCCAATGGGCGGCCTTGCCGGCGCGCTTTACCAGATGATGGTGTCGGACGGCGATGGCGGTCGCGACTTTTCCGGCATCATCGAGCGGTTGCGCGGCGACGCGTAGGATCGTTCAACGCCGGAACGTCGCCACGCGGTAAAGATAGAAGACGAGGATCGCCGCGACGATCGCAAGCGAGACCGGCCCCAGATAGCGGTCGATCGCCGCATAATCGCCGCCGAGCGTCCATCCCAGCCAGGCGAGCGCCGCGTCCCAGATGGCGACACCGATGAAGGTCAGGACCAGGAAGCTCCTGAGCCGCATCCCGAAGATACCCGCAGGTACGGAAATCAGCGTCCGGATGGTCGGGATACAGCGACCGACCAGGATCGCCCAGCGGCCGCCATCGTGGAACCAGCGATCGACCCGTTCGATATCGCGGGGCCTGAGCGTCAGCCAGCGCCCGTGCCGCGCCGCGAACGCCTTCAGGCGGTTCTCGCCGACGACGCGGCCGACATAATACCAGAAGGTCATGCCGAGGAGCGAGCCGAGGCTGCCCGCCAGGATCACGCCGGCGAGCGACAGACCGTCTCCGCGCGCGGCCGTATAGCCTGCCAGCGGCATGATCACCTCCGACGGGATGGGCGGAAACAGGTTTTCCAGAAACATGAGAAACGCGATGCCGAGATAGCCGGCAGACTCGATCATATGTTCGATCCAGTCCGTCATCGGACAAGCCGTTTCCCATTTGCCATCTTTCGGCACATAGTCGGTCCGTGCCACCGCGTCCCGCCCCTTTTCCGCCGCTACGCGCGCCGCCCTTTCCATGGGCGAAGGCGGCCGCGACACGGGTCGCGCGGCACGGCGAAACAAGCTCGCCATTCGACGCGGCGCGCGCCGATGCGGTCCTGTCCCGGATCGAGGCGGAAGGCCTGATCGGCGCCTGGTGGCAGGACGAGAATGAGGCGGGCGCCGTCATGCGCGCGCAGCTGGCCGCCCTCGGTCCGGACGAGCGCCTGAGGCTCGTCCACCGCGAGTTCATCGCCAGTGTCCGATATACCGATCCCTTCGACGGGACGGGGATGGATGTGGAGCGGATGCTGGACCTTGCGTCGCTGTGGCGGCGGCAGCTGACGGCCAATCGCGCCATCGGCCGCGTCGAGGGCATGCGCGCCTGGAAACGGCGCGCCATGGACCGATTTCTATGGGACGGCGGCCCCCCGCGTCCCCGCGCCGGCGCCCGCGCCGTCTGGCCGAGCCGCGTCGCGCCGCGTGCCGGCGACATCCAGATCGAGGACGGGTTCCTGCGCTCCCGGGGGCTTGGCGTCGAGCTGGCCGCGCCATCGTCGATCACGCTCGACCGGAGCGGCGTCCATTATGATCCGTCGCGGCCGAGCGATCTGGAAATCCTGCTGGCCACGGCGGAGATCGACGACGATCTGAAGCGCCGCGCGGCCCGTCTGCGGCAGCGGATCGTGGCTGCCGGACTGACGAAATATGGCGCGCGCGGGTCGGCGATCACACTGCCGGACGACCGGCCCACCATACTCGTTCCGGGACAGGTCGAGGACGATCGTTCGGTACGTCTGGGGGGCGGTGACATCCGGACGAGTGCGCAATTGCTTGCCGCCGTGCGGGCCGCACGTCCGGACGCGCATGTCGTCTTCAAACCGCACCCGGATGTAGAGGCCGGCCTTAGGACGGGTACCATCACGGCGGGCGCGCACGATGCCGATCAGATCGCGGCCAATGCCGACATCGTCGATCTTCTCGCGCAGGTCGACGAGGTGCATACGCTGACCTCGCTGGCCGGCTTCGAGGCGCTGATGCGCGGCGTCGCGGTCACCACTTATGGCGTGCCCTTCTACGCCGGCTGGGGCCTGACGACCGATCGCGGCGCCGTGCCGTCGCGGCGAGGACGACTGCTCGATCTCGATGAACTCGTCGCGGTCGCACTCATCCTATATCCGCGCTATATGGACCCGGTGACCGAACTTCCCTGCCCGCCCGAAATCCTCGTCGCGCGCCTGGCCGCTGACGGGCCGTCCACGCCCTCGGTCGTCGCCATGCTCCGCCGTGGTCAGGGCCGTGCGCACCGCATGCTGCAACGGTTCCGATAGCCATGACGGGGGGGAGGCATTTCCTGTTCCTGCAGGGTCCGCAAGGGCCCTTTTTCCAGCGGCTCGGCGCGCGTCTGGCCGCGGACGGGCACGGCGTCACGCGGCTCAATATCAACGGCGGCGACCGGCACGACTGGCCGGACGGTGAGCGCGTGCGTGTCGGCCCGGCAGCCTGGCCGGGCCATGTCGCGGACCGCATGGATGCGCTCGGCGTCACGGACCTGATCGTTTATGGCGATTGCCGGCGCGTTCATGCCGAGGCTGTGGCGGCCGCGAACGCCAGAACCATCGCGGTGCACGTCTTCGAAGAAGGCTATCTACGCCCGGGCTGGATGACGCTGGAGCGCGGCGGCGTGAACGGATTTTCGCCCCTGCCGCGCAACCCGCAGGCGATCCGGCAGCGCGCCGCCGCGCTCGGTCCGCCGCCGGCGCCGCCGGCCTTGCCGCCGAGTGGCCGGACGCGCGGCTGGGGCACGTTCATGTACTATACGCGCTCGCACTGGAAGCGGCTGCTGCTGCGCGATCCGGCCTATCCCTGGCACCGGGGTATCTGGCCGCTGACCGAGGGGCTCGGCTATGCCCGGCGCTGGCTGCGACGTGTCTCCGATGCGCGCCTGACGGCGGCGGCGCGTGAGAAGATTTCAGGCAAGCGCTATTTCGTGCTGCCGCTGCAGATGGATGCGGATTTCCAGCTGAGAAATCATGCCGAGGTGCTGTCCATGCGCACGGGCCTCGCGCGTATCCTCGACGATTTCGCCGCCAATGCGCCGCCGGACACCTGGCTGATCGTGAAGGAACATCCGCACGACAATGGCCTCGTCACCTGGCACGGCCTGATCCATGGTGAGCGGGTGGTGCATTCGCCCGGCGGCGATCTGGACGACATGCTTGCGGGTGCCGCCGGTCTCGTCACCATCAACAGCACGTCGGCGATGGCGGCGCTGGCAGGCGGCGTGCCGGTAAAGGCGCTCGGCTCGGCGATCTATGACGTGCCCGGCCTGACGCATCAGGGCGATCTCGCCGCCTTCTGGGACACCCCCGAACCGCCGGACGCCGATCTGTGGACGGCGTTCCGGTCGGTGGTCATCCACGACGCGCTCGTCGCCGGCGACCATGGATCGGAGGCGGGGCTGGCCCTGCTGGTCGAGCGGGCCGCTGCCAAACTGTCGATGGCGCCCCTGGCGAGCGTCGACGGACGGCAGGCGGCATGACCCAGTTCCGCACTCACCTCCGCCTCATCGACGGGCCCCAAATCCCGGCGGCCTTCGCAGGTGATGCCGATGCCAAGACACCGTCGCGACCGGGCCGGGATGGACCGCAATTCTGTTTCGACCTGTCGCGCCTCGCATCGCGTGTGCATCACGCCGCACCGACGGGCATCGACCGGGTGGAGATGGCCTATGCCACCGAACTTTCCGCTCGGCTGGGCGACGCGCTCGGCTTCGGATTGCGGCATCCCTGCGGCCTGATCGGGACGGTACCGCGCCCGGCCGCCCTCGCCATGCTCGCCGCCGAGCGGGCGAAATGGCGCACGGGGCGAGGTGGTCTTGGGCGGAGCGGCACTGGCCATGCCGCGCAGGCGCTTCTGCGCCTGATGCCGCGGCCAGCGGGACTGTCCGAAGATACGGTTCTGATCGTCGCCGGACCGGCCAATCTCGACCGGCCGGAGCGCGTCGCCGCCATGCGCCGCCGCCTCGGCGGCAGGCTGGTGGCGCTGGTCCACGACCTTATCCCCATCACACATCCCGAATATGCGCGCGCGGACGGCGCGGCGCGGCACGCGCGCCGGCTGGCGACATTGAAGGCGCAGGCGCAGGCCGTGCTGACCAATTCGGCAGCCACGGCACACGATCTCGCCGTCTATTGGCAGGGCGACCATCCGCCGATCCAAGCCGCACCGCTCGGCGTCGCGGCGACACCGGTTTCGTCCCGTAAGGCAGCGCCGGACCGGCCCTATTTCCTGTCGGTCGGCACGATCGAGCCGCGCAAGAACCATCTGCTGCTGCTCAACATCTGGCGGCGGTTCGCCGACACCCTGCCCGCAGCGGAGATCCCGCGCCTGGTCCTGGCCGGGCGGCGCGGCTGGGAAAACGAAATGGTGCTCGACATGCTGGACCGCTGTCCGGCGCTCGCGGACCATGTCGAAGAGGGCGGGCATGCGTCCGATGACGAGCTGGCCGGACTGATGACAGGCGCACGGGCACTGCTGATGCCGAGCTTCGCGGAAGGGTTCGGCCTGCCCGTCGCCGAAGCGCTGGCGGCCGGCACGCCGGTCCTCGCCAGCGACCTGCCGGCGCATCGCGAGATCGCGGGCAGCATTTCCGGGCGCGGAGCGACGTTTCTCGATCCGCTCGACGCCATCGGCTGGCGCGATGCCATCCTGCTGGCAGCGGAACGGCGCGAGACGGTCGCGGGCGACTGGCGCGCACCGGGCTGGGACGCGCATTTCGACATCGTCATGCGCGTTCTCGCGGAGGTCGCGGCATGAGCGCGGCGACGACTCAGACCGGACTCCGCACCGGGTTTGCCGTGCAGACGAGCGTCGTCGGCGCGCTCCTGATGCGCGAGCTGCACACGCGCTACGGCCGCGAAAATATCGGCTATCTCTGGCTGTTCCTGGAGCCCGCGCTGCTGGCGATCATGGTGAGTGCGCTGCATGTCGGCGCCGGGTCGGTGGAGGAGGCGCGCATCGGCGCGGTGCCGTTCGCGATCCTCGGCTATACGAGCTTCATCATGTTCCGGTCGATGTTTACCCGCGCCGATGCGATCCTGGAGGCGAACGCGCCGCTTCTCTACCATCGGCAGGTCACAATCTTCGATATGGTGCTGGCGCGCGGCCTTCTGGAGCTGGCGGCGACCGTCACCGTCATTTCCGTCCTTCTGGGGATCGCCATGGTCTTCGATGTGGCCGCCCCGCCCGCCCGGCCGCTGGCGCTTCTGGCCGGTATCGGCCTCCTGTGGCTCTGGTCGTTCGGTCTGTCGCTCCTCGTCTGCGCCGCCGCGAACGACAACCGGCTGGTGTCGAAGTTCGTCCATCCGATCAGCTATATCCTGCTGCCGCTATCGGGCGCGTTCTACCGGCTCGACTGGCTGCCCTCGGAATGGCGGGAGATCATGGCGTTCTTCCCCATGACGCAGATGTTCGAGCTCATTCGCCACGGCCAGTTCAGCCTGGCCGATGCGCACCATGTTCAGCCCGTCTATCTGGGCTTCTGGTGCCTGGCGCTCGTCTTCCTCGGCCTGCTCGCGGTCCGCGCCGTTCGCGCGCGCGTCCACATCGGGTAAAGACGGCATCATGGACGCCCAGACCCCGCCCTATCTTCGCACCGATGACGAGATCGAGGCCGCGCCGCGCCGGCGCCTGACCGCGCGCCGCGGTTTTCTGTCGTTCGTCATTCTGCCGACGGTGCTGGCGGCGCTGTGGCTGTTCCTGTTCGCGGCGGATCAATACGCGTCGGAAGCGCATTTCATGGTGCGGTCCGCCGACCGGCAGGCCGTGCCGACGGGCGGCGCGCTCGCCCAGCTCGTCGGGATCGGCGGCGCGGCCGGCGGTACCGAAGCCGTCGGCGTCGCCGATTATCTTACCTCGCACGACGCCATCGCCGCGGCCGATGAGCGGCTCGACCTGACCGCCATGTTCCGCCGCGACGAGGCCGACCTCATCGCACGGCTCTGGTCCGCCGACCCCGCCGCCGAAACGCTGGCGAAATATGTGCGTGGCCAGGTGTCCGTCGAGCACGACATCGACAGCGGCCTCGTCGAACTGCACGTCAGAACGTTCCGACCCGCGGATTCCGAAGCGCTGGCGGAAACGCTGCTGATGCTGGGCGAGGAACGCGTCAACGCACTCAACCGGCGCGGCGACGAGGCGCTGCTGGAGTCCGCCCGCCGGCAGGTGGACGAGGCCGAGACCGAACTGCGCCGCATCGGCGGCGAGATCGCCGCCTATCGGCGACAGGAGGGACAGCTGGACCCAAAAATGAGCGGCAAGGCGGAGACGGAGCTGACGACGAGCCTGCGCGGCGCGCTCGCGGACCTTCGCGCGCAGGAGGGCGCCATGGCGGGAAGCGTCGCGGCGGACAGTCCGCAGCTGGTCGCCCTGCGCCGCCGCATCGCCGCGCTGGCCGCCGAGGTCGCGGCGGCCGATGCGCGTATCAGCGGCACGGGGCGCAGCCTGACCGCCGGCGTTGGCCGGTTCGAGACGCTGCGCATCGAACAGGAATTCGCCGCCAAGCGCTACGAGGTCGCGGCGGCCGCGTTCGAAAGCGCGCGCGAGCAGGCGGCGCGGCAGCGGCTGTTCCTCGTCCGCATCGTCGAGCCGAACCTGCCCGAACGCGCCCTCTATCCGCGCCGGTTCACCATCGTCGTGACGCTGTTTGCGGGTCTGGCGCTGCTTTACGGCATCGGCTGGCTGATCCTGGCCGGCATCCGCGAACATGCGGACTAGGGCGCGGTATTTCGAGCGCTGCGAGCCATGACGGGACGCGTTTATGAGATTTTGCTCGACCCGATAAAAACTATTCCGAACCCACTCATCCCGAGCGCAGTCGAGGGACGCACGATGGTGCTGCGTTGCGATCGTGCGTCCCTCGACTGCGCTCGGGATGATGAATTCGATAGAGGCCGCGAGTTCGCTCGGGATAATAAGGACTGCGCCTTTTGCAGGCCAACGTGCCGCGAAGTGTCGGCGGCGTGCGCGTCGCTATTGCGTCACGCCATTGATTGCGATGACCGGCGTGAAGAGCCGGTTGATGATTTCGAGGAGCTTGGTCGGCCGGTTCGCCGTGGCGTTGGCGACGTAGATCAGATCGCCGTCGCGCATCTGGAACCGCTGCGCCAGGAAATAGCCCGACGGCCGGAGAAGGTCAGCGCGATAGATGGTCGGGGCGTCCGGATCGTCGCGAAAGACGAACACCGCGCTGGGATCTGCGGTCGATTCCGACGGGCCGCCGGCACGCGCGACCGCCTCCGCCAGCGTCAGCCGCGCGGCGGCGAACGGGATTTCCTGCACCCGTCCGACGGCGCCGAACGCGGTGATGGTGCGCGGCGCGGCAATAAGGTCGACACGGTCGCCCGGCATCAGGCGCAAATCCGCCGGGCCGCCGGTTTCGATGTCGCTGAGTGGCAGGTCCACCTGCGCGTCGCCGCGCCGGAAGCGGACCTGTACGTCCGCCGGCGCCGCCGCCGGGCCGCCGGCCAGCGCGATGGCTTCGGAGAGCCGCTCCCCGGCCGGTGTCAGGCCGAAGCGGCCCGGCTGACCGATGGCACCGGTCAGGAGAACGCTGTTGGCAAGATCGCGCGTGACGGTCACGCGCGCCTGCGGGTCCTGGCTGAGCCCGGCATAAGCCTGCTCGATACGGTCGGCGGCCGCGGGCGGCGTCAGTCCCGCCACCTCGACACGGCCGGCGAAGGGCAGATCGATGGTCCCGTCGGGTTCGACTTCGATGCCGGGCAGCGCCTGCACCTTGGCGGACGGATCGAAGCCGGCGCCGGGCAGCGCCGCCCGATCCCCGAACAGCCGCGCGCCGACCTCGTAGAGCCCGATGTCGAGCCGATCGCCGACACCGATGCGGCGGGGGGCGGGCGCCCGGTCCAACACGGCCAGAGCGGCGACGCCATCGTCCGGCCGGATCGCCTCACCCAGCGTCGCGGGGCCGAGATCGACGAAGCGATAGCCGATGGCGGAGGCGGCCTGCCGTTCCTCGTCCAGGACCTGGGACGCGGTCGGACCGCTCGACGGCAGCGTCGCGCAGGCCGTCAGGGTCAGCGCGGCGGCAAAGATCGGAATGGCGGCGCCCGCTCGGGCCATTGGCAGTTCCCCCGCCACGCGTCCTACGGGGTGCGCGCATGATTCGGCTAGATATGGTGACCA